>CABUCP010000494.1 GCA_902490055.1 uncultured Klebsiella sp.
TGTCAGCAGTCTGACCCTCTCCCTTTGGGAGAGGGTTGGGGTGAGGGGCGGCCCTCACCCCAGCCCTCTCAGGTAAAAACATTAATTGAAGGTTAATACTATGAAAGCATTACACTTTGGCGCAGGTAATATCGGACGTGGCTTTATTGGCAAACTGCTGGCTGACGCCGGTATCGCCCTCACGTTCGCCGATGTCAATCAGGTGGTCCTTGATGCCCTGAATGCCCGTCATAGCTATCAGGTTCACGTCGTCGGTGAAAACGAACAGGTTGATACCGTTTCCGGCGTAAATGCCGTCAGCAGCATTGGCGATGAAGTGGTTGACCTGGTCGCCAGCGTCGACCTGGTGACCACCGCCGTCGGCCCCGTGGTGCTGGAACGCATTGCGCCGGCGATCGCTAAAGGCCTGGCGAAGCGTAAAGCCCAGGGTATTGAGCGCCCGCTAAATATCATCGCCTGCGAAAACATGGTGCGCGGCACCACCCAGCTAAAAGGCCACGTGTTTAACGCGCTGGCGGAAGAGGACAAAGCGTGGGTTGAAGCGCATATCGGCTTCGTCGATTCCGCCGTTGACCGTATCGTGCCGCCGTCGGCTTCCGCGACCAACGACCCGCTGGAAGTCACGGTTGAGACCTTCAGCGAGTGGATTGTTGATAAAACCCAGTTCAAGGGCGAGCTGCCGAACATCCCAGGAATGGAATTAACCGATAACCTGATGGCATTTGTCGAACGTAAACTATTCACCTTAAACACCGGGCATGCTATAACCGCCTACCTCGGAAAACTGGCGGGTCACCAAACGATTCGCGACGCGATTCTCGATGAGAAAATTCGCGCGGTCGTCAAAGGCGCAATGGAAGAGAGCGGTGCGGTGCTGATCAAACGCTACAGTTTTGATGCGCAGAAACACGCGGCTTATATCCAGAAAATCCTCGGCCGTTTCGAGAACCCGTATCTGAAAGATGATGTGGAACGCGTCGGCCGCCAGCCACTGCGTAAACTGAGCGCCGGCGATCGCTTGATTAAGCCGCTGCTCGGCACGCTGGAATACGGCCTGCCGCATGTGAATCTGGTGAAAGGGATCGCAGCAGCGATGCATTTCCGCAGCGAAGAAGACCCGCAGGCGCAGGAGCTGGCGGCGCTTATCGCCGAGAAGGGCCCACAGGCCGCGCTGGCGCAGGTTTCCGGTCTGGATGCAGCAAGCGCCGTGGTGGCGGAGGCTGTTAACGACTACAACGCGGTAAAATGATGCACAACCTGGCGCGGTCAACGCCGCGCCCACTACTACCCCTGTCCGATATGCAGGCAATAATGGAAGAAACACAGGCATTTGAAAACCGCGTACTTGAGCGTTTAAATGCTGGTAAGACCGTAAGAAGTTTCCTGATAGCCGCCGTCGAACTCTTGACGGAGGCGGTCAACATTCTGGTACTTCAGGTATTCCGCAAAGACGATTACGCGGTGAAATACGCAGTGGAGCCCTTGCTGGACGGCAGCGGGCCGCTGGGCGACCTTTCCGTACGCCTGAAGCTGATTTACGGCCTTGGGGTGATAAGCCGCGCCGAATACGAAGATGCCGAACTGTTGATGGCCCTGCGCGAAGAGTTAAATCACGATGGCAACGAGTACGCCTTTACCGATGATGAAATCCTCGGGCCGCTGGGTGAACTGCACTGCGTCGCCGCGCTGCCGCCAACGCCGCTGTTCGACGATAGCGATGCGGAACTGCTGGCAATGCAGAAACTGCGCTACCAGCAGATTGTACGTTCAACGATGGTGTTGTCCCTGACTGAGCTGATTTCCCGAATCAGCTTTCCAGAAATCAACGCTCTGACTCCGCCTCTGCCTGGTCGCACGTCGGCCGGTACAGCTGCCGGTAATACTCCAGACGACTCAGAAACAGCTCTTCTTTATCCTTGGGAATATCGCGCGGTATCCGCTGCAAACGCGGGCACTTTTGCAGATACTCCATAAACGCCTGGCTCGAGGCCATAAAATCTACCGTTTTATCGATGATACGTGGTACGCCGTCGCCGATTTTCGCCATCACGCTCTCCTCTGTTCAGGGGGATCTTATTAAGGATTGGCGAAAAAAAGGGAGCAAGTTGAGGAAAACGTGCTGAATGGCCGTCAGGCTTCACAAAAATGACAAACAGATTAATTAAAACCACAATATCATTATTATTCAGATAAATATGATATATCGCGTCTGATACTTACGGCAGTGAAGCTGCGACTATTTCGATAAAAAACTATCAACAAAAGCACGTCCGGACCATACTATGTAGCGTCGAAGCCCTTTTATTCACAGATAAAATTACCATGAAAGAAGTCGAAAAGAATGAAATCAAGCGTTTGAGCGACCGTCTCGACGCCATCCGCCACCAGCAGGCCGACCTGTCACTGGTCGAAGCCGCCGATAAATACGCGGAGCTGGAAAAAGAAAAAGCGACCCTGGAAACCGAAATCGAGCGCCTGCGTTCCGTCCAGTCGCAGAAACTGAGCAAAGAAGCGCAGAAACTGATGAGCATGCCGCACCGCCGCGCCATCACCAAGAAAGAGCAGGCCGATATGGGCAAGCTCAAGAAAAGCGTGCGCGGGCTGGTTGTCGTCCATCCGATGACCGCATTAGGCCGCGAAATGGGCCTCAAAGAGATGACCGGCTTCGCGAAGAGCGAGTTTTAATCTTTTATCCACTGTGAGTTCGCCGTCGCCTATTGCCCGGTAGCGCCGTGCTGGCCAGGCGGCGGACTCACAGCCGCTTCCTCCCCCATCAAATTGGCCCAACCAATTATTTCCTAAACCGTCAATCGGTTCACATATCCATCACTTCACATCACAAACACATTGCCACATCATAACATTTGGTTAACCATCGGTTGTCGTTAATCCTACAATCGCAATTTGGCTGGGCCAATTTTACAAACAATGTGATCGGTAATGGGCGTAGACCCAAGCTGGCGCATCGTTGTGGCCCGATGGAGACCTGCATGAACCTCTGGCAACAAAATTACGATCCGGCTGGTAATATCTGGCTATCGAG
>CABUCP010000495.1 GCA_902490055.1 uncultured Klebsiella sp.
GCGCGTTCACGAAAGAAGTGAAGCGCTACCTTGAGACCTACCCTAATACCCAGTATGTCGATGTGCTCCTCACTGACCTTAATGGCTGCTTCCGCGGCAAACGTATCCCGGTGGCGAGCCTGAGCAAGCTGGAAAAAGGCTGCTACTTCCCGGCTTCCGTTTTTGCGATGGATATTCTCGGTAATGTGGTTGAAGAGGCTGGATTGGGCCAGGATATGGGCGAGCCGGACCGCAGTTGCGTCCCGGTACTCGGCACCTTAACGCCGTCAGCCGCCGACCCGGAATATATTGGCCAGGTGCTACTGACCATGGTTGATGAAGATGGCGCTCCCTTTGACGTTGAGCCGCGGAACGTACTCAACCGCCTCTGGCAGCAGCTCCGCCAGCGCGGGCTGTTCCCCGTGGTAGCGGTAGAGCTGGAGTTCTATTTACTCGATCGCAAACGCGATGCCGAAGGCTATCTGCAGCCGCCGTGCGCGCCGGGCACCGAAGACCGCAATACCCAAAGCCAGGTGTACTCTGTTGATAACCTCAACCACTTTGCCGATGTCCTTAACGACATCGACGAGCTGGCGCAACTGCAGCTGATCCCGGCGGATGGCGCGGTAGCGGAAGCCTCCCCTGGGCAGTTTGAAATCAACCTGCATCACACCGATAACGTGCTGGATGCGTGCGATGATGCGCTGGCATTAAAACGTCTCGTGCGTTTAATGGCGGAGAAGCATAAGATGCACGCCACTTTTATGGCGAAACCTTATGAAGAGCATGCGGGTAGCGGGATGCACATCCATATCAGCATGCAAAACAATAAAGGTGAAAACGTGCTGGCGGATGCCGACGGCGAGGATTCTTCCCTGCTGAAACGCGTGCTGGCCGGGATGATTGACCTGATGCCGGCGTCGATGGCGCTGCTGGCGCCGAACGTAAACTCGTATCGTCGCTTCCAGCCGGGCATGTATGTGCCGACGCAGGCTTCATGGGGGCATAACAACCGTACGGTCGCGCTGCGTATTCCTTGCGGCGATCGTCATAACCACCGCGTTGAATATCGCGTGGCCGGGGCGGACGCCAACCCGTATCTGGTGATGGCGGCGATTTTCGCCGGCATTCTGCACGGGCTGGACAACCCGCTGCCGCTGCAGGAAGAGGTAGAAGGTAACGGCCTTGAGCAAGAAGGGCTGCCGTTCCCGATCCGCCAAAGCGATGCGCTGTGGGAGTTTATGCAAAACGATCATCTGCGTGAACGTCTTGGCGAGCGTTTCTGCCACGTTTACCACGCCTGTAAGCATGATGAGTTACTGCAGTTTGAGCGTCTTATCACTGAAACTGAAATTGAGTGGATGTTGAAAAACGCCTGATGTTCGCCCCGCAAGGGGCGCATTAGTTTGATTAATCAGTAGCATCATACGGCCTGAGCGGAGCCTGGTCGTCCTTTTTGCTGGGAGCCCAGCCATTTCCCGGATGTCGCGTTAAGGAGCGCAGGCGGCAACGGGGCTTCAGTTAACGACACAGTGTGTGACGAGGAAATGAGATGATGCAGATGTTCAAATATCCGCAGGGAGAAGGGGGCCTCTTTGGCCGCATGGAATGCCAACTTACCGCCGCTCGCCGGTCCGTCCTACCCTTTTATTTACGCCTTACCCCCTTGCTAAGCAGGTTTGTTACCCGGTCTTTGTGCCCGCAAACTGTTATCGGCATGGGGGGAATGCGTCATGGCTGCTAACCTTCCTGCAGAAAACGCCTCTCAGGCGGGCAAACCGCGTCTGCGCAAATCGCTCAAACTCTGGCAAGTGGTGATGATGGGGCTGGCCTATCTGACCCCGATGACGGTGTTTGATACCTTCGGCATTGTCTCCGGTATCAGTAACGGCCACGTACCGGCGTCGTATCTGTTAGCGCTGGCAGGCGTACTGTTCACCGCCATTAGCTACGGTAAACTGGTGCGCCAGTTCCCCGAAGCTGGCTCGGCTTACACCTACGCGCAAAAATCGATTAGCCCACACGTTGGCTTTATGGTTGGCTGGTCGTCGCTGCTCGATTACCTGTTCCTGCCGATGATTAACGTGCTGCTGGCGAAGATCTATCTCTCGGCGCTATTCCCGGAAGTGCCGCCGTGGGTATGGGTAGTCACCTTTGTGGCGATCCTCACCGCCGCTAACCTGAAGAGCGTGAATCTGGTAGCGAACTTCAACACCCTGTTCGTGCTGGTGCAGATTTCGATCATGGTGGTATTCGTGGTGCTGGTGGTTCAGGGGCTACATAAAGGCGAGGGGGTGGGGACCGTCTGGTCGCTGCAGCCGTTTATAAGTGAGAATGCGCATCTGATCCCGATTATTACCGGCGCGACGATCGTCTGTTTCTCGTTCCTCGGCTTTGATGCGGTGACTACGCTGTCCGAAGAAACCCCGGACGCCGCACGGGTGATCCCGAAGGCTATCTTCCTGACTGCGATGTACGGCGGGGTTATCTTTATCGCCGCGTCGTTCTTTATGCAGCTGTTCTTCCCGGACATCCACCGCTTTAAGGATCCTGACGCCGCGCTGCCGGAAATTGCGCTGTACGTCGGCGGCAAGTTGTTCCAGTCGATTTTCCTCTGTACCACCTTTGTTAACACTCTGGCCTCGGGCCTGGCATCGCATGCCAGCGTCTCCCGTCTGCTATACGTAATGGGGCGCGATAACGTCTTTCCGGAACGTATTTTTGGCTATGTGCATCCGAAATGGCGTACCCCGGCGCTGAACGTGATTATGGTGGGTATCGTTGCGCTGTCGGCGCTGTTCTTCGACCTGGTGACCGCGACGGCGCTTATCAACTTCGGCGCGCTGGTGGCTTTCACCTTCGTTAACCTGTCGGTGTTCAACCATTTCTGGCGGCGTAAAGGCTACAACAAAACCTGGAAAGATCGTTTCCATTATCTGCTGCTGCCGATGGTGGGTGCGCTGACGGTGGGCGTGCTGTGGCTGAATCTCGAAGCGACCTCGCTGACGCTGGGTCTGGTATGGGCGGCGTTGGGGCTGCTGTATCTGGCCTACCTGACCCGC
>CABUCP010000496.1 GCA_902490055.1 uncultured Klebsiella sp.
AACCAAAATCTCTTAATAAAAATGGGGATATTGCTGTTAACCAAATCGCTTTTACAGGAAGGGGTTAGTCACCGAAGCGCAGCGGCGAATATGCATCTTCCAGGATTACAAATTCGGAATTGATATTTCCCGCCCGTCGGCGATTGTGGTTGAAATAACAACAACGCAAACCCGACCGATGGAGGAAAAATGAAAGTAGCGCTGTGGCAACGGATTACCGGCTGGCTGGCTTTTTTATCTAACGGAGAAGCCGGGCAGCAAGATGGTCAACGGATGATGGAGGCGATCTTGCCGGTCGCCAGCCTGTATGGCGTGGATCTCGGCAACGTGGAAACCCGGTGGTTTCGCCATGACAAAACATACTGAGCGGCGCTGGACGCGCGAAGCCTATTGGAATGAGGTGTGCTCTGTGTAGCCGAAGGCTGCTTGCGGTTGCGGTAAAAAGGAGAGGCGCCGCAGCCCAAGCAGCTTTAAACCACGCCCTCACTACGCGATTGATGCATTTTTACCTTCCCCGTTTTGCAATTTCCCCGCCGTCACGGTATAAATGACCTTCATTTGGATGTTTAGACGTCCATACATAAAGAAGGCAATATGCAAACAACATCACAACAACAAGGTGGGCAACTTAAGCGCACCATGAAAACGCGCCACCTGATTATGCTCTCGCTGGGCGGCGTCATTGGCACAGGGTTATTCTTCAATACCGGATATATCATTTCAACCACCGGGGCGGCGGGCACGCTGCTGGCGTATCTGATCGGCGCGCTAGTGGTCTGGCTGGTGATGCAGTGTCTTGGCGAACTGTCGGTGGCGATGCCGGAAACCGGCGCCTTTCACGTGTATGCCGCGCGTTATCTCGGCCCGGCGACCGGCTATACCGTGGCGTGGCTGTACTGGCTGACCTGGACCGTCGCGCTCGGTTCGAGCTTTACCGCCGCCGGATTCTGTATGCAGTACTGGTTTCCGCAGGTGCCGGTGTGGATCTGGTGCGTGCTGTTCTGCGTGGCGATTTTCGCCCTCAACGTCATCTCTACCCGCTTCTTTGCCGAAGGTGAATTCTGGTTCTCGCTGGTCAAAGTCATCACCATTATTGCGTTTATCGTCCTTGGCGGCGCGGCCATTTTCGGCTTTATTCCGCTGACCGACGGCGCGCCGGCCCCGGGGCTGCGTAACATCACCGCTGAAGGCTGGTTCCCGCACGGCGGCCTGCCGATCCTGATGACCATGGTGGCGGTCAACTTCGCTTTCTCCGGTACCGAGCTTATCGGCATCGCCGCGGGGGAAACGCAAAACCCACAGAAGGCGATCCCGGTGGCGATCCGCACCACGATTGCCCGGCTGATTATCTTCTTCATCGGTACCGTCTTCGTGCTTGCCGCGCTGATCCCGATGCAGCAGGCGGGAGTGGAAAAGAGCCCCTTCGTGCTGGTGTTTGAAAAAGTCGGCATTCCCTATGCGGCGGATATTTTTAACTTCGTGATCCTGACGGCGATCCTGTCGGCGGCGAACTCTGGCCTGTATGCCTCCGGGCGAATGCTGTGGTCGCTGTCGAATGAAAAGACGCTGCCGGCCTGCTTTGCCAGAGTCAATAAACGCGGCGTACCGCTGACTGCGCTGTCGGTGAGCATGCTGGGCGGGGTGCTGGCGCTGTTTTCCAGCGTTATTGCGCCGGATACGGTATTTGTCGCGCTGTCGGCGATTTCCGGTTTTGCGGTGGTGGCGGTATGGCTGAGCATTTGCGCGTCGCACTTCGTCTTCCGCCGTCGCCATCTTCAGCAGGGCAAAGCCTTAAGCGAGTTGCACTATCGCGCGCCGTGGTATCCGCTGGTACCGGTGCTGGGCTTCGTGCTGTGCCTGGTAGCCTGCGTCGGTCTTGCTTTTGACCCGAGCCAGAGAATTGCGCTGTGGTGCGGGATCCCATTCGTCGCACTATGTTATGGTGCCTACTATCTGACTCGTACACGGAAATTAACCCAGGAGCCGCAACATGCCGCAGAATAATCCGCTAACCGCCATTCTTGAGACCCAACCTTTTGTTCTGCTCGACGGGGCGATGGCGACGGAGCTGGAGGCGCGCGGCTGCAATCTGGTCGATAGCCTGTGGTCGGCGAAGGTGCTGTTGGAGAACCCGCAGCTGATCCGCGACGTGCATCTTGATTATTTCCGCGCCGGCGCTCAGGTGGCGATTACCGCCAGCTATCAGGCGACTCCGGCGGGCTTTGCCGCCCGCGGACTAGATGAGGCGCAGTCGAAGGCGCTGATTAGCAAAAGCGTCGAACTGGCGCGCAAAGCCCGCGAAGCCTATCTTGCGGAAAACGCCGCCGCGGGAACGCTGCTGGTGGCGGGTTCCGTTGGGCCGTATGGCGCGTATCTGGCGGACGGTTCTGAGTATCGCGGCGATTATCAGCTGAGTCCCGAGGCGTTTCAGGCCTTTCACCGTCCGCGCGTTGAAGCGCTGCTGGATGCCGGCGCGGACATGCTGGCCTGTGAAACACTGCCATCGTTTGCTGAAATTAAGGCCCTTGCGGCGCTGCTGCGAGACTACCCGCGCGCCCGCGCGTGGTTCTCATTGACCCTGCGCGACGCTGAACATCTTAGCGACGGTACGCCACTGCGTGATGTCGTCGCGGTGCTGGCCGATAATCCGCAGGTGCTGGCGTTGGGCATTAACTGTATCGCGCTGGAAAATACTAGCGCCGCGCTACAGCATTTGCACAGCCTGACGACGCTGCCGCTGGTGGTCTATCCCAACTCCGGCGAGCACTACGACGCGCTGAGCAAAACCTGGCATCACCACGGTGAAGCCTGCGCCACATTAGCGGGCTATCTGCCGCAGTGGCTGGCGGCAGGCGCGAAGCTTATCGGCGGCTGCTGTCGCACCACGCCGCAGGATATCGCCGCGCTGGCGGCGGGCCGCTAATTCTTGTTTTTTTCCCCGGATGACGGCGCTCCGCGCCTGATCCGGGCTACATGCAACAATAAACTTGCCTATGGACCCGGTCCGTAGGCCCGCGCAAGCGCAGCGCCGCCGGGCA
>CABUCP010000497.1 GCA_902490055.1 uncultured Klebsiella sp.
CGGGTCGGGCCGAGGCAGCGTCCCTGCAAATCACGGCCCTCAGCCCGCATCCATGCGGGCTGCCCCGGCCTTCCGGGAACGTCTCAGCGATTTTGAGGCCACCAGCACCGGCAGTTTCAGCCAGCGTGGTGAATAAGTTAACCCCTGGTCGCACGGACTGTAGGCCGGATAAGGCGTAGCCGCCATCCGGCGCAAAGCGGCACCTGATCCGCGGATATTGCCCGGCGGCGCTGCGCTTGCGCGGGCCTACGGACCGGGTCCGTAGGTAAATTTATTGTCGCATGTAGCCGGATAAGCGCAGCGCCATCCGGGAACCCTTTAAAACATCACCTGACCGCCGGTGACGTTAATCGACTGCCCGGTGCAGTACGACGCCTGCGGGCTGGCGTAAAACATCAACACATTGAGCACATCTTGATAATCGCAGCCGCGTTTCAACGGCACCTTATCGATGTAGTACTGTTCAACCTGGTTTTCATCAATGCCGAGCTTGGTGGCGTACTGCGGCAGCAACGACTGGAACATTGGCGATTTCAACAAATTGCCGAGCATCAATGAGTGTACGGTAATGCCGTATTCCGCCAGATCCAGCGCCAGCGACTGCGTCAGCCCGACGCCGCCGAACTTCGCCGCGCTATAGCCTGAGTTATGCTTACTGCCGACTTTGCCGGATTTCGAGTTGATCTGAATGATGCGTCCTTTAATGCCATCGCGGATCATCAGCCGTGAGAACTCGCGGGCGCACAGGAAGTAGCCGACCAGATTCACCTGCAGCGAGCGGTCGAAATCACCCAGCGCGAAGTCGCTAATAAACGCGGCCTTAGCGATACCGGCGCTGTACACCAGCAGGTCGACGCGCGAGAAAATCTCATCCACGCCGTGGGCCAGCGCGGTGACGCTGGCTTCGCTGGTGGCGTCAGCGCCGAAGCCGTACGCCGCGCCTTCGCCATACTCGGCGTTAATATCCTGCGCGACGCGGTTGGCTTTTTCGCTCTGAATATCGACCACCGCCACGCGGTAGCCTTCGGCGGCCAACCCGCGGCACAGAAACTCTCCTAAGGTTTGTCCGCCACCAATGACAACAGCAACCTGATTCATTTTTCTCTCCTTCTAAGCAACAAATTTCAGTACGCAGCCGGTCGCAATGGCGTCCGGTACCGTGCCGGCGACGTGAACGGTCCCGGGGAATTCCGCTTGACGATGACCGTCGAAGCGCAGGGTAATGTGGCCCAGTTCGCGCAGGTTTTGCTCGGCAACCTCGCCGACGGCGGTCACCGGGTAGCGCAGCTCGCCGAGCTGCAGTTCCGCGCCCGGGCGCAGCGCGCCGCACAGCTCGCCGTGGTTATGAATAAAGCAGTACTCTTCGATATCGGCCGGGGCTCCTTCGCGGAAGGTGATGAGCATCTGCTCTTCCAGCGCGGTCGCCGCGCAGGCGCCGATACGGGTAATGGTGGTGTGGTAAATGACGGTCATCTTCAGGAACCTCTTATTGGTAAATAAATCCGGAAACGAACCAGGCGATCAGCACGGTTGGCGCGCCGGTCAGGAAGCGGCTGACCAGCACCGATGGCACGCCAACGCGCACCGTCTCCTGGCGCGCTTCGGCAAGCGAGAGGCCGACGGGAATAAAGTCACAGGCGGCCTGCGCGTTAATCGCAAACAGCGCCGGTAAGGCCAGATGCGGCGGAATGTTGCCGAGGCCGATTTGTACGCCGATCAGCACGCCGATGACCTGGGCGATGACCGCGCCGGGGCCGAGGAACGGCGACAGCAGCGGGAAGGAGCAGATCAGCGCCAGCGTCACCAGCCCCAGCGGATGGCTGGCGAGCGGCGCCAGACCGTGGGCAACCCAGTCGCCGATGCCGGAGGCCATGATGATGCCGATCAACGCCGCAACGAAGGCCATAAACGGCAGGATCGTTTTTAGCACCGTATCGATAGTGTCGCGCCCCGCCTGGAACAGCACCGCCACCACCGATCCCATGCCCATCCCCACCTTAGCCAGCAGGCCATCGCTCTGTTCTGTTATCTTTTTGCTGGCGTCATAATCACGGCCCGCAGCGGGAGCAGGTTGTACCGCCGTTTCGCCGCTGTCCGTCAGCAGGCGGATGTTCTCTTCTTTAACGCCGGAGACGTAAATATCCTCGACGATATACTGCGCCAGCGGTCCTGATTTGCCGGTAGCGTGGATGTTGATGGTCGGGATGCGACGTTTCGGATAGATGCCGCAGCGCAGGGTGCCGCCACAATCGATAATCGCGATGCCGATTTCGCTCTCCGCCGGTTCGCCCTCTTTAAACCCATCGACCGCCTGCCAGCCGGTCAGACTGGCAAGCCTATCGACGATCGCCGGACGGGTGCCTGCGGTGATATAGACGATCTTTTTGCCGTCAACGACGTCGAGCTCAAGCGGGCCGCCCCAGCCGCCGGCGCCTTTTTCAATACGAATGCGGGTCATGATGTCGCTCCTGACAGATGGACTTTCTGCGCCAGCTGAATAGCCATTTTTCTCTCGAAAATAGAGGTGGTCAGGTCGGTGACCCAGCCGCGGAAGAAGTTGGTCACCAGGCCAACCAGCAGGTAGCTCACCGCCAGCGGACCAAGCGGTAGGCCAAGCGTGGTCAGCCCGTTGGCGATGCCGAGATAAACAAACAGCTCGCCGGGGTTGATATGGGGAAACAGCCCGTTCATCGAGTGACAGCTATAGGAGGCCGCCGCGTAATAGCTTGGTTTGTATTTCTCCGGCATAAAGCGACCAAGACTTAAGGTCATCGGATTACAGAAGACAAAGGTGCCGATGCAGGGTAACAGCAGGTAGCGGGAGATCGGATTGCCGGCGCAGCGCTGCGCCAGCTTTTCGATCCGCTGCTGACCGATAAAGTTGATCAGCGCGTTCATGATTACCAGCAGACTGATCAGCAGCGGCAGGATCCCGGTCACCATTCCGGTGAAGACCTCGCCGCCTTTCTGAAACAGCCCGATGAACCACTCAGCGCCGTGGGTAACGACTTCAATCATTGTTCTCTCCTTCAGCGTG
>CABUCP010000498.1 GCA_902490055.1 uncultured Klebsiella sp.
GATGACTTCGCCGCTCAGATTGCAGACCGAAATAACGTCCAGTTCGCTATCCAGCGTGGCGATGAACAGCGTCGGCGATAGCTTCAGGCGTTTTTGTACCACCAGGTGACCAATAAGGTTTTCCTGCACCCGCTGGAAGTCATCCGGACTCCAGGCCTGCAGCAACGTGATGGTCTCTGCAGCAAAGCGCGCCTGCATGTCGCCGGCAAACTGAGTGGTATAATAACTATGAATCGGCTGTTGTACCACAATCTCTAACGCCCGTTCAACCCCGCTGAGGTGTTGTTCTATGGTAAAAGGCTGCGGCTGCCAGAACACGCCGTCGTCATCGCTGGCCGTAATGCAGGGTGATGGAATGCCATAAAGGTCTTCGCTGCGCGGCAGGCTGGCATAGCGCTGCTGCCACGCAGCGCAGTAACGTTGGGTAAATGTTTGCAGCGCTTCTACGGTCTGATGATCCACCGGTTTCTCTCTTCACGTTAGACAGGATACACTTGGCATATAGTGTACCCGCTTTACTATGGTGAAACATGTCTTCTTACGATAATCATCAGGCGCTGGCCGGCCTGACGCTCGGTAAATCAACGGATTACCGCGATACCTATGACGCTTCTTTACTGCAGGGCGTGCCGCGCAGCCTGAATCGCGATCCGCTCGGCCTGCATGCCGATAACCTACCGTTCCACGGCGCCGACATCTGGACGCTGTACGAACTGTCGTGGCTAAACGCCAAAGGGCTGCCGCAGGTTGCCGTCGGCTACGTGGAACTCAGCGACACCACCGTCAATCTGGTGGAGTCGAAAAGCTTCAAACTCTATCTGAACAGCTTCAACCAAACCCGCTTTACCGACTGGCAGGAAGTCCAGGCGACGCTGGCCCGCGATCTCAGCGCCTGCGCCGAAGGTGAAGTTAAGGTTTCGCTCTATCGTCTCGACGAGCTGGAAGGACAGCCGGTCGCCCACCTGCACGGCGCCTGCATCGACGATCAGGATATCGAGATCGATAACTATCAGTTCAGCGCCGACTACCTGCAGGGCGCCGCCAGCGGCAAAATCGTTGAAGAGACGCTGGTCAGCCATCTGTTGAAATCCAACTGTCTGATCACCCACCAGCCGGACTGGGGCTCGGTACAAATTCAGTATCGCGGGCCGAAAATCGATCGCGAGAAGCTGCTGCGCTACCTGGTATCATTCCGCCACCACAATGAATTCCACGAGCAATGCGTCGAACGCATCTTTAATGATGTTCTACGTTTCTGTCAGCCAGAATCACTTTCCGTTTACGCGCGCTATACCCGTCGCGGCGGCCTCGATATCAACCCCTGGCGCAGCAACGGCGAATTCGTGCCGGCAACCGGCCGCCTGGCGCGGCAATAAGCGACATTTTTCATACTTTGCGTGCGTTACCGCGTACGCAAGGTTGTGAAATGACTACGCCCAGGGCTATTGTAATCACAGGAAGACGATAATCGTCCTGTAAGGAGTTCACTTGATTACACATGTTAGCCCGCTTGGTTCAATGGATATGCTGTCGCAGCTGGAAGTGGATATGCTTAAACGCACCGCCAGCAGTGACCTGTATCAACTCTTTCGCAACTGCTCGCTTGCTGTGCTCAACTCGGGGAGCCTGACCGATAACAGCAAGGAGCTACTGTCTCGTTTTGAAAACTTCGATATTAACGTGCTGCGTCGCGAACGCGGCGTGAAGCTGGAACTGATCAATCCGCCGGAAGACGCTTTCGTCGACGGCCGTATTATTCGTTCCCTGCAGGCCAACCTGTTTGCCGTTCTGCGTGACATTCTGTTCGTTTACGGGCAGATCCATAACACCGTTCGCTTCCCGAGCCTCGATCTCGAAAGCTCAATTCATATCACCAACCTGGTGTTCTCGATTCTGCGCAACGCCCGCGCGCTGCACGTCGGCGAAGCGCCGAATATGATTGTCTGCTGGGGCGGCCACTCTATTAACGAGAACGAATACCTGTACGCTCGCCGCGTCGGGACTCAGCTCGGCCTGCGCGAACTGAACATCTGCACCGGCTGCGGGCCGGGAGCCATGGAAGCGCCGATGAAAGGCGCCGCGGTCGGCCACGCGCAGCAGCGCTACAAAGATAGCCGCTTTATCGGCATGACCGAACCTTCCATTATCGCCGCCGAGCCGCCTAACCCGCTGGTCAACGAACTGATCATTATGCCGGATATCGAAAAGCGTCTGGAAGCGTTCGTGCGCATCGCCCACGGCATTATCATCTTCCCTGGCGGCGTGGGCACCGCGGAAGAGCTGCTGTATCTGCTGGGTATTCTGATGCACCCGGAAAACAAATCACAGGTGCTACCGCTGATCCTGACCGGGCCGAAAGAGAGCGCCGACTACTTCCGCGTGCTGGACGAATTTATCGTCCATACCCTCGGCGAATCGGCTCGTCGCCACTATCGCATTATCATTGACGATGCCGCTGAAGTGGCGCGCCAGATGAAAAAAGCGATGCCGCTGGTGAAAGAGAGCCGCCGCGAAACCGACGACGCCTACAGCTTCAACTGGTCAATTCGCATTTCGCCGGACCTGCAAATGCCGTTCGAGCCGACGCACGAAAACATGGCCAACCTCAAACTGTATCCGGACCAGCCGGTGGAAGTACTGGCCGCCGACCTGCGCCGCGCCTTCTCAGGTATTGTCGCGGGCAACGTGAAAGAGGTGGGTATTCAGGCCATCGAGAAACACGGGCCATACAAAATACATGGCGATCCGGAAATGATGCGCCGCATGGACGAGCTGCTGCAGGGCTTCGTTGCCCAGCATCGTATGAAGCTGCCGGGTGGTACCGCCTATATTCCGTGCTACGAAATCTGTTCCTGATTCCCCCTTCTCTCCCGGGCGGCGGTCAACGCCCAGCCCGGGGATTTCTCCCCACGCTTCTCTTTCCCGCACACCGCCGCCACCTCCCACTTTTATGCGTATTTTCATGCTTATCAAGCACGATTCTGCTGCCGGCAATTTCCAGTTAATCCGCCGACATAAGAAGATGCC
>CABUCP010000499.1 GCA_902490055.1 uncultured Klebsiella sp.
TAGCGTGCGCTGAGAAACAATTTATTTACATGTACTCTGCCGAAAATTAGATATACGCAACCACTCCGCGATCCGCGTCGTTTCTTAATAGCGGACAATCCATTCCGGGTTTAGACTCAACGGCCAGACATGAACCCAATTCATTAATGCGGAAAAATGATGCTAAAAGATAACTTTAACGACCTCTTGTCGTTTATGGTAGTCGCCCGCGAGCGCAGCTTTACCCGCGCCGCCGCCCAGCTTGGGGTGTCGCAGTCGGCGCTAAGCCATGCGATGCGCAACCTCGAGGCCCGGCTTGATGTCCGCCTGTTGACCCGCACTACCCGCAGCGTCGCCCCCACCGAAGCCGGCGAAAAATTGTTTCAGAGTCTGAGCCCGCACCTGCTGGAGATTGAAAACGAACTCAGCGCCCTGCGCGATACCCGCGAACGTCCGGCGGGCAATATTCGCCTAACCGCTGGCGAGCACGCTACCAGCGCCGTGCTCTGGCCGGCATTGAAACCATTTATGCTGCAGTATCCGGATATTAATATTGAAATTACCGTCGATAACGGCCTGACCGATATCGTCGATGGCCGTTTTGACGCCGGGGTGCGTCTTGGCGAGCAGGTGGCGAAAGATATGATTGCGGTACGAATCGCCCCTGATATGCGTATGGCGGTGATCGGTTCACCGGCTTACCTGCAACGTTACGGTACGCCGCAAACGCCGTATGAACTTGAGCAGCATCGCTGCATTAATATGCGTCTGCCAACGCTGGGCGGGATCTATGCGTGGGAGTTTGAACGCGACGGTCAGGAGGTGCGGGTGCGCGTCGAGGGGCAGATAACGCTTAACAGCCTACCGCAGCGCATTGATGCCGCGGAATCGGGGCTGGGGCTGGCCTACGTGCCGGATGACAGCGTACAGCAGTCGCTGGCGGAGGGCCGGCTGGTGCGCGTGCTTGAAGCATGGACGCCATCGTTTGCGGGATACCATCTTTATTACCCCAGCCGCCGTCAGCATACCACCGCGTTTGCGCTACTCGTCGACGCGTTGCGTCATTGAACTCATTGATATTTAAGTAAGTGCTGTTGTGAAATGTTTTACGTGCGTCACTATCACGTAACGTGTAGGATGCTGCGCCGTGGCTGGTTTTATCTCTACAACAGAATGGCGAGAAAATCAGCACCACGTACTGCTTCTACAGAGTACAGCGACCACTCATGGACATTGACAGGAAAATGGGTACATCATGAATACCAAACACAATGATGCGGCAGAGCACCATGCCGCAAAACGCCACTGGCTCAACTCGCACGAGTCGGGCTACCACAAGGCGATGGGCAACCGACAAGTACAAATGATCGCCATCGGCGGCGCTATCGGAACCGGCCTGTTTCTCGGCGCCGGCGCGCGATTGCAAATGGCAGGTCCGGCGCTGGCGCTGGTTTATCTGGTCTGCGGCATCTTCTCTTTCTTCATCCTTCGCGCCCTCGGCGAACTGGTTCTGCACCGCCCCTCCAGCGGCAGTTTCGTCTCCTACGCCCGTGAATTCCTCGGTGAAAAAGCCGCCTATGTCGCCGGTTGGATGTACTTCATCAACTGGGCGATGACCGGGATCGTCGATATCACCGCCGTCGCGCTGTATATGCACTACTGGGGCGCTTTTGGCGATGTCCCGCAGTGGGTGTTCGCGCTTGGCGCGCTGGCGATCGTCGGCACCATGAATATGATCGGCGTAAAATGGTTCGCTGAAATGGAGTTTTGGTTCGCGCTGGTAAAAGTGCTGGCCATCGTCGCTTTCCTCGTGGTCGGCACCATTTTTCTCGGCACAGGCAAACCACTGGACGGCAATGCCACCGGCTTCCATCTGATAACGGATAACGGCGGTTTCTTCCCGCACGGCCTGCTGCCGGCGCTGGTGCTGGTTCAGGGCGTCGTTTTCGCCTTTGCCTCTATCGAACTGGTTGGCACCGCCGCCGGCGAGTGTAAAGACCCGGAAACTATGGTGCCGAAGGCGATCAACAGCGTCATCTGGCGTATCGGTCTGTTTTATGTCGGTTCCGTGGTTCTGCTGGTACTGCTGCTACCGTGGAATGCCTATCAGGCCGGGCAGAGCCCGTTTGTTACCTTCTTCTCGAAGCTTGGCGTTCCCTATATCGGCAGCGTAATGAACATCGTGGTGCTCACTGCGGCCCTCTCCAGCCTGAACTCCGGATTGTATTGCACCGGGCGTATTCTGCGTTCGATGTCGATGGGCGGTTCAGCGCCGAAATTCATGTCGAAAATGAGTCGCCATCACGTCCCTTACGCCGGGATCCTGGCCACGCTTGCCGTTTACGTAGTTGGGGTGTTTCTCAACTATCTGGTGCCATCCCAGGTGTTTGAGATCGTACTGAATATCGCGTCGCTGGGGATCATCGCCTCATGGGGCTTTATCGTTATCTGTCAGATGCGCCTGCGTAAGGCTATCAAGGAAGGAAAAGCGGCGGATGTCGGCTTCAAGATGCCGGGGGCGCCATTTACCTCATGGCTGACGCTGCTGTTCTTGTTGAGCGTGTTGGTATTGATGGCCTTCGATTACCCGAACGGTACTTATACCATCGGTTCCATCCCGCTGCTGGCGGTGCTGTTGGTCGCCGGCTGGTTCGGGGTACGTAAACGCGTAGCGGCAGTGCACAGTACCGCGCCGGGCGTGGAAAAACAGTAAATCCTACACCATGACGGTTTGCCCCATCGCGGGCAAACCGTTACTGCACACTTAATTATCTTCCACCAGCTGAGCCACATCGCTGCTGTTAATTTCCCGCTTGTTGCCTGACTCATCGATATAGCTGGTCATACCGGTCTCTTTATCGAGTTGCGGTTTGCCTTGAGTCACAATCGTTTGCCCGCTTTTTGTCGTCATGACGTAATTAGAACTGCAGCCAGCCAGAAGCGCCAGCATTGCTGCCGCGCAGATCACCATATATGGCTTTTTCATATTTTCTCCAGGATGATTACCACTTTCCCGACGTTAGCGGGAAAAGTTAAG
>CABUCP010000500.1 GCA_902490055.1 uncultured Klebsiella sp.
ATCTGGTGGCGTTTAGTTGGAGTCTTAAACACCAGCTGCGACAAACCGACCCGGCGGACGATCTTTATCGCCTGTTACCGAAAGAAAAAGTGACGGAGATCCTCGCCAGTTCAATGCCGACAAACCGTATTTTATTATTGATCGGCAATGAGTTAGGTCAACTACGCGAGCAGGGCAAGCTCAGCGATATCACCTATGGTCTGATGGATAACAAACTGGATGAGCTAGCCCATGTGCTGGGCGGCTGCGAGCGGTTGGCTAGCACGCCGGTGCCGTTTGCTTATACCCTGATTTTGCAGCGCACCGTTTATCTTTTCTGCGCATTACTACCGTTCGCCTTAGTTGGGGATTTACATTACATGACGCCGTTCGTCTCGGTATTTATCTCCTACACCTTCCTGTCATGGGATTCGCTGGCGGAAGAGTTGGAGGATCCGTTTGGTACCTCGGCGAACGATCTGCCGCTGAACGCGATGTGCAACACCATTGAACGTAATCTGATGGACATGACCGGACAACACCCGCTGCCGGCCAAAGTGCAGCCTGACCGTTACTACAATCTGACATAAAAAAACGCCGGGCGGGTGAGCCCGTCCGGCGTTTATGATTAATGAGTGCGCATTCCCGCCGCCGTCATCAATAGCTTAAAGACGGTGGCAACCACCCCGAGCGCCAGTACGCTGGCCCCCCAGATAATCACCAGCCACATCAGTTTTTGCCAGAACGGACGCTGGTGCGTTTCCGCCGGTTTCTCCGTATGCGCCGCCATCAATGATACCCCTCATCGGGTTTAACTTTGCCGCGGAACACGTAGTAGCTCCAGCAGGTATACATCAAAATCACCGGAATAATCAGTAGCCCGCCAACCAGCATAAAGCCCTGGCTTTGCGGCGGTGAAGCGGCCTGCCAGATAGAGATCGACGGCGGTATAATATTCGGCCAGATACTGATCCCAAGCCCGCTAAAGCCGAGGAACACCAGCGCCAGGGTGAGCATAAATGGCCCGTAGCTGGCCTGGCGATGATAAGCGCTACGCACGATCCCCCAGCAGCACACCAGCACCAGCAGCGGTACCGGCATAAACCAAATAATATTCGGCAGGGTAAACCAGCGGCGGGCAATCTCCGGATGGGTCAGCGGCGTCCAGATACTAATTACTGCCACAACGGCCAGCAGCGCCAGAGTCAGCGGAATAGCCAGATCGGACATTTTGCGATGCAGCGAACCTTCAGTTTTCATAATCAGCCAGGTGCAGCCCAACAGCGCGTAGGCAATGACTAGCCCAACGCCGCAAAACAGCGGGAAGGGCGCCAGCCAGTCGAGGGTTGAACCGCTAAATTCGCGGCCCGTTACGCTAAGGCCGTTAAGCAACGTACCTACCGCGATCCCCTGGCTGAAGGTGGCGAGTAGCGAGCCGCCGATAAACGCTTTATCCCAAATCGGCCGATGCTCCGGTGTGGCTTTAAAGCGGAACTCAAAGGCTACACCGCGGAATATCAGCCCCAGCAGCATCGCGGTTAACGGGATGCTGAGCGCATCGACGATCACCGCGTAGGCCAGCGGGAAAGCGCCATACAGCGCCGCGCCGCCGAGCACCATCCAGGTCTCGTTGCCGTCCCAAACCGGTGCGACGCTATTCATCATCATATCGCGGTCGGTTTCGTGCTTGTTGAATGGGAACAGAATGCCGATCCCGAGATCGATCAGGGTGGCGAAAACGATGATCGTGAACCAAATAATTGACAGGTCGATACCCATATTATTTTCTCCCCGAGGTATTCATAGGTTCGCTCACGGCAGACAGTGGGCGGGCAGGGGTCTGGTTCTGATGCGGGTCGTCGGAAGATGGCGCGCTTTCCGGCCCTTTCTTAATCAGGCGAATCAAATAGATATACCCGACGCCAAATACCGAGGCGTAGACTACGATAAAAGCCAGCAGGCTGAGGGACATATGCAGATCGCCGTGCGCGGAGACCGCGTCCCTGGTGCGTTGGACGCCGTAGACCACCCACGGCTGGCGGCCAATTTCCGTCGTAAACCAGCCCGCCAGCAGCGCGACCAACCCGGAAGGGCCCATCAACAACGCAAAGCGCAGGAACGGCTTCGAGGTATACAGCCGGCCGCGCCAGCGTAGCCAGGCGCTGACCACCCCAAGCAATACCATTAGCATGCCAAGCCCCGCCATCACCCTGAACGACCAGAAAATAATGGTTGAGTTAGGGCGATCCTCTTTCGGGAAGCTTTTTAAGGCCGGAACCTGTTTATCGAGGCTATGGGTCAGGATGATGCTGCCAAGATACGGCACCTCAATCTTGTATTTCGTGCGCTCCTCTGCCATATCCGGCAGGCCAACCAGCACTAATGGCGTCGCTTCACCCGGTTTATTCTCCCAATGCCCCTCAATGGCGGCGATTTTCGCCGGCTGATGTTCGAGGGTATTCAGCCCGTGCGCATCACCAATCATCGCCTGAACGGGGGCGACGATCAGCGCCATCCACAGCGCCATGGAGAACATCTTACGTATCGCCGGCGTGTCGTTGCCTTTCAACAGGTGCCAGGCCGCGGAAGCACCGACAAAAAAGGCGCTGGAGAGGAAGGCGGCGGTTGACATGTGCAGCAGGCGGTAGGGGAAGGATGGGTTGAAAATAACCTTCAGCCAGTCCACCGGCACCACGATGCCGTTTTCGATGATGTAGCCCTGCGGGGTATGCATCCAACTATTTGAGGCGAGGATCCAGAAGGTGGAAAATAGCGTGCCAAGGGCCACCATGCAGGTCGCAAAAAAGTGCAAACCGCGGCCCACTCGGTGCCAGCCAAATAGCATGACGCCGAGAAAACCGGCTTCCAGGAAGAAAGCGGTCAGCACTTCATAGGTCAATAGCGGCCCGGTGATACTTCCGGCGAATTGCGAGAATCCGCTCCAGTTAGTCCCGAATTGATAGGCCATTACCAGCCCGGAAACGACTCCCATGCCAAAGTTCACAGCAAATATTTTTGACCAAAAATGATAAA
>CABUCP010000501.1 GCA_902490055.1 uncultured Klebsiella sp.
TGGTGTTTGCTATCGCCATGTTCGTCTGGGAGAAAGTGCCTCTGGCAGTGACTTCCATGGTGGTTTGCGTAGCGTTAGTGCTCACCGGCGTGTTGGATCTAAAGCAGGCGTTTGCCGGCTTTATCGACACCAACGTCATTCTTTTTGTCGCGATGTTTATAGTTGGCGGCGCGTTATTTGAAACCGGGATGGCGAATAAAGTCGGTGGCGTGATCACCCACTTCGCGAAAACGGAGAAGCAGCTGATTTTCACCATTATGGTGGTGGTCGGCGTCATGTCTGGTTTTCTTTCTAATACCGGTACGGCGGCGGTGCTGATCCCGGTGGTGGTTGGCGTTGCGGCGAAATCGGGGTTTACCCGCTCGCGTTTGCTGATGCCGCTGGTTTTCGCTGCTGCGCTCGGGGGCAACCTGTCGCTGATTGGCGCACCGGGTAACCTGATTGCGCAATCGGCTTTGCAGAATATCGGCAGCGGGTTTAGCTTCTTTGAGTATGCGAAAGTCGGCTTACCGATGCTGGCTTGCGGCATCCTCTACTTCCTGACTATCGGCTATAAATTCCTCCCTAACCATCCGAACAGTGGCGAAGTCGGTAGCGTTGGTGAACAACGCGATTACAGCCACGTCCCGCGCTGGAAGCAGATCCTGTCGCTGGTGGTGCTGATCGCCACGATCCTCGGCATGATTTTTGAAAAACAGACCGGCATTAGTCTGGCGGTCGCAGGCTGCATCGGCGCGCTGGTTCTGGTCGTCACCGGCGTGCTGACAGAAAAACAAGCCTATAAAGCCATTGATTCACAAACTATTTTTATTTTTGGCGGCACGCTGGCGCTGGCGAAAGCGCTGGAAATGACCGGCGCCGGCAAGCTGGTTGCCGACCATGTTATCGGTATGCTGGGACACAACTCGTCGCCGTTTATGTTGATGGTGGTGGTCTTCGCGCTGTCCGTCGTGATGACCAACTTTATGTCCAATACCGCGACCGTCGCGCTGCTGGTACCGGTAAGCCTATCGATTGCAGCGGGTATGGGCGCCGATCCGAAAGCGGTGCTGATGGCGACGGTAATCGGCAGTTCTTGCGCTTACGCGACGCCGATCGGCATGCCTGCCAACATGATGGTGCTCTCGGCCGGCGGCTATAAGTTTGTCGATTACGCCAAATCCGGCATCCCTCTGATCATCGTTTCAACCATTGTCAGCCTCATTTTGCTGCCAATTCTTTTCCCTTTTCACCCGTAATTTACGGACGCTGTTCTGACTAAGGAGCATTTATGAGCAAAAGCGAACAGATATCCCACATGACCGACATTATGGCCAAGTTTGTGGGATATACCGGCAAGGTATTGCCTGATGACGTCACTGCAAAACTGAAAGAGTTGCATAAGAAGGAGACCAGTCAACTGGCTGACGTCATTTTTACCACCATGATTGAAAACCAGCGTCTGGCGAAAGAGCTGGATCGTCCTTCCTGTCAGGACACCGGCGTGATTCAGTTTTTGGTTGAGTGCGGCACCAACTTCCCGCTGATCGGCGAACTGGAAGCTCTGCTGCGTGAATCGGTGATTAAGGCCACCGTTGATTCCCCGCTGCGCCATAACAGCGTTGAGACCTTTGACGAATACAACACCGGTAAGAACGTCGGTAAAGGGACGCCGACGGTATTCTGGGAGATCGTGCCCGATTCCGACCAGTGCAGCATCTACACCTATATGGCCGGCGGCGGCTGCTCGCTGCCGGGTAAAGCGATGGTGCTGATGCCGGGGGCTGGCTACGAAGGCGTGACCCGTTTCGTACTTGATGTGATGACCAGCTATGGCCTGAACGCCTGCCCGCCGCTGCTGGTTGGCGTCGGCGTGGCGACCTCTGTGGAAACGGCGGCGCTGCTATCTAAGAAAGCGTTGATGCGCCCGGTGGGGTCACACAATGAGAATGAACGCGCGGCATCGCTGGAGAAAATGCTCGAAGACGGCATCAACAAAATTGGTCTCGGCCCGCAGGGGATGTCCGGTAACACTTCCGTGATGGGCGTCAATATCGAAAATACCGCGCGCCATCCTTCGACCATCGGCGTGGCGGTCAACGTCGGCTGCTGGTCGCACCGCAAAGGACATATCGTTTTCGATAAAGATCTGAATTACACCATCACGTCTCACACAGGAGTGGCTTTCTGATCACTACGCCAATTAAAGATGAAGATTTAGCCGATATTAAAGCGGGCGATATTATTTATCTCAATGGCCATATTGTTACCTGTCGTGATGTTGCCCATCGCCGTTTAATTGAAGGCGGCCGTGAATTACCGGTCAACGTTGCCGGCGGCGCAATATTACACGCCGGGCCGATCGTTCGGCCAATTAAAGGTACGGAAGATAAATTCGAAATGGTCTCCGTTGGGCCGACTACCAGTATGCGCATGGAGAAATTTGAAAAAGAATTTATTGCAAAAACCGGGGTGAAATTAATTGTCGGCAAAGGCGGTATGGGCAAGGGGACCGAAGAGGGCTGCGCCGAGCATAAAGCGCTGCACTGCGTCTTCCCGGCCGGTTGCGCGGTGGTTGCTGCAGTCTGCGTGGAAGAAATTGAAGATGCGCAATGGCGTGATTTAGGGATGCCGGAAACCTTATGGGTCTGCCGGGTGAAAGAGTTCGGGCCATTAATTGTATCCATTGATACCCACGGCAATAACCTGTTTGAGCAGAATAAAGTGATCTTTAATCAGCGCAAAGACATTGTCGCCGATGAAATCTGCCAGCACGTAAGTTTTATTAAATAACTTCCGGTTAATTATATTGCGCAGTAATGGCGGCGGTTTATCACCGCGATAAAAGAGGCTTCTGACCGGGCGGTTGGGGGAAATCCACTCGGCTATCGAGGTTATTCATCACGCCATTATTGCGCCCCTCCAAAGGCTATTTTATGACTGACAATGCTGCGCTGTTAGGCGAAGGCTTCACCCTGATGTTCCTCGGCATGGGCTTCGT
>CABUCP010000502.1 GCA_902490055.1 uncultured Klebsiella sp.
AAATAACATCAGGCCCGGGGTGATGGCGCCCCGGGCCTTTTCTACTATCTAATCCAGATGGTAAGCAAAACGATAACCATCATCAGCACAACAACCTGGATAAATATGGGGTCTAACGACGTTTTACGCATCGTGGCCTCCGCTAGTCAAAAATTTGCCGTATCGCCAGCGCCAGTACCAGCAAACCGGCGAGTAAAAACATCCATGCGATGAGATCTTCCGGTGAACGATTCATCGTCATTCCTCCTTATCGTCATCAGAACCACTGGCCAAAGCGCTTGATATAGAAACGTTTCATACCCTGCGCCACCAGGCAGTAGCTCAACAGCGTGGCAACCAGCCACGGGAAATAGCTCAGCGGCAGCGGTTCAAGCCCCACCATAGCGCCAAGCGGCGAAAACGGGATATAGATGCCGATGGCCATAATGGCGACGGTGGTTAACAATACCGGTAGCGTTGCGCGGCTCTGGATAAACGGAATTTTCTGCGTTCTCAACATATGCACAACCAGCGTCTGCGACAGTAGCCCTTCGATAAACCAGCCAGACTGGAACAACGACTGCGCTTCAACGTGATTGGCGGCAAAGACGTACCACATCAGAGCAAAGGTGGTGATGTCGAATATCGACGACGTCGGCCCAATCCACAGCATGAAGCGGCCGATGTTCTTCGCGTCCCACTTGCGCGGCTTACGTAAAAACTCCTTGTCCATTTTGTCCCACGGCAGCGACAGCTGTGAGATGTCGTACATCAGATTCTGGATCAGCAGATGGATCGCTAGCATCGGCAGGAAAGGAATAAAGGCGCTGGCGACCAGTACTGAAAACACGTTGCCGAAGTTAGAGCTGGCGGTCATGTTCAGATACTTAATAATGTTGCCAAAAGTCTCGCGTCCTTTAATGACCCCTTCCTCCAGCACCATCAGATCTTTTTCCAGCAGAATAATGTCCGAGGACTCCTTGGCGATATCCGCCGCGCTATCGACGGAGATGCCAACATCGGCATCGCGCAGCGCCGGCGCATCGTTAATACCATCGCCAAGAAAACCAACGGTATGGCCGTTTTTCTGCAGCATCTGCAAAATGCGCGACTTCTGCAGCGGCGTCAGTTTGGCGAATACCGCGCGTTTCTCAACCTCCTGCTGTAGCTGGCGGTCGGTCATTGACTCAACCTGCTGACCAGTGAGAATGTCATGCGCATCAATGCCCACTTCCAGACAAATTCGCGCCGTGACAATCGGGTTGTCGCCGGTGAGAACTTTGACCGCAACGCCGTTATCACGCAGCGCGGTAATGGCTTTGCCCGCGCTCTCTTTCGGCGGATCCAGGAAGGTCAACATCCCTTCGACGATGAGCCCTTGTTCATCAGCGGCGGTGAGCGGCGCGCGGAGCGTAGCGTCATCCAGCTTGCGGGTGGCGACCAACAGTACCCGGAATCCCTGGTTGTTGTAGTCTTCGGTCTTCGCCAGCAGCAGTTCACGGCGCAGTTCGTCCAGTTCAACCACCTTGTCGCCTTCGCGAAGATGGCTGGCGACCGCTAACATCTCCTCCACCGCCCCTTTGCAAATCAGACTTTTGTCGCCATAACGGCTATCTTCCACCAGGACTGATACGCGACGGCGTACAAAATCAAACGGCAGCTCATCAAGCTTAACGAAGCGCTCTTTCTCCGTCGGCGCCAGCCGCTCTTCGCCAAAGCGCAGAACCGCTCTGTCCATCAGGTTACGCGCCCCGCTTTGGCTGCTGCTATTTAGCCAGGCCAGCATTAATACCCGGTTGCTTTCCGCGCCGCCGACATCAAGATGGTGCTCAAGGATGATATTGTCCTGGGTCAGGGTGCCGGTTTTATCCGTACACAGAACGTCCATGGCGCCAAAATTCTGAATGGCATTGAGTCGTTTAACGATCACTTTGCGCCGCGACATGGCAATCGCCCCTTTCGCCAGGTTCGAGCTGACGATCATCGGCAGCATTTCCGGCGTTAAGCCTACCGCCACCGCGAGAGCGAACAGCGAAGCCTCAACCCAATCCCCCTTACTGAAGCCGTTAATCAGCAACACGATCGGCACCATAATCAGCATAAAGCGAATCAGCAGCCAGCTGACGCTGTTGACGCCGCGATCAAAGGCGGTTTGCGTGCGCGTACCGACGATCGATTTTGCCAGTGAGCCGAACCAGGTGCGGCCGCCAGTCGCCACCACCACCGCCTGCGCCCTGCCGCTGGTGACGTTGGTCCCCATCAGGCAGATATTTCCCATCTCTAACAGGCTTTGATTTTTATCCGGCGTCGGCAAACGGTCGCTGCATTTACCTGAAACGCTGGCCATAACGTCATATTTTTCTACCGGTAATGATTCACCGCTCAAAATAGACTGACTGACAAACAGATCCCGCGATTCCAGTAGACGAACATCCGCCGGAACCAGATCGCCGGCGGCAAGGAAAATAATATCTCCCGGCACCAGCTCTTCTATTGCGATCTCTTCCTGACCGGGTCCAATATTACCCGGCCCGCGACGCAGTACCGTCGCCGTGGTGCGCACCATTGATTTCAGCGCCTGCGCGGCTTTATTGGTTCTGAACTCCTGCCAGAAACGTAATAGACCGCTTAAGCTCACCATGGTCAAAATAATAATTACCCCGGTGAGATCGGTCTCTTCACCATTGCGCAGCGGCAGCCAGTAATCGGTAATAAAACTTACCGCTGCCAGCGCCATCAGCACATAAATAAACGGGTTATTAAACGCCTGCACTAATTGAATAATAAACGGCGGTGCTTTTTCATGGGCAACCTCGTTGCGACCATAGTCTTCCAGCCGTTCCAGCGCGTCTGCCGTGGTCAGCCCCTGTCGGCTGCTGTTTAAACGCGCCAGCGTATGATCAGGGCTGTTAAAGGCCTCAGTTTCAATAGCAAAGCTCTTTTTATGCTGCTTATCATTTTCTGACGCAGACCGGTTGGTATTCCGGTTTTCTAAT
>CABUCP010000503.1 GCA_902490055.1 uncultured Klebsiella sp.
GTTTCAGGTCATCTTCCGAACGCCAGCGTTCAATAAACACAAATGAGACCTTCCCTTGCCGGGATAACTGACGAACATCGGGAATTTCCCGGCTTTCATGCAGATCGTACTGCAGGCACCCGGCCTCTCTATGGGTCGGCGGTACCATCGCTAATGCCGCATTTCTGATGGTATCGATGTGTTCAGGATGGGGGGTTAGCGTGGCAATGATTTTGACTTCGCTCATAAGGCTTTCTCCGGCTTAGCGCGAGTCCCCGGAGGAAAACTCCATCCAGGGCGTGAATTATTCAGCGTAGTGGTGAAGCCAACGTTATGCCAGGGCGCTTATCAACGCCCTTTCTCATGAACCGTCATGGTAAAGACCAGCGGCTGCTGGCCTGCATTGCGGTAGCCGTGGGGCGCATCGGTGCGCGCTACCGCAGACCCTCCTTCAGTCACCTGATATTCCCGGTCATTAATCGTCAGGGTTAAGACCCCTTCGTTAACGTACAATAGCTCGCAGGTCTCCGCCGGATGGCCCGGCGAAGTAAAGGCGTCACCGGGCAACATCCGCCACTGCCACAGCTCCAGCATATCCGGGCCGCTGGTGCCGGCCAGCAGCCTGGCGCTACCGCCCTGTTCGCCACGCCACAACACCGGAATGGCATCACGGTCGATAAGATGAACCACAGGTTCGCTGGCGACGTTAACAAAATCGGCCACCGACACCCCCATTGCCGCGGCAACTTTGCACAACAGCGCGATGCTGGGGTTGGCGCGGCAGGCTTCAATATCGACCAGCATCCCTTTACTGACGCCTGAGCGCCGAGAAAGCTCGTCCAGTGAAATCTTCTTTTCACTGCGAAACCGTTTAATACGCCGCGAGACGGCATCATTGATCCGGTTGAGATCGTTAATACTATCGGTCGTTATATTGACTTTATCATTCATCGGTCGATATTATGCTCTAAATCAGTCATTACAGGATTATGCGATGTCTTACCCATTACCGTCAATTAGCCCGCAACTGGCCGCGCTTGCGCCCGGATTTCGCGCGTTAAGTATTCGCGTTACCGCCGCGCCGCTGCAGGATATGTCCGTCGGCGAAACCGTTTTAGCCGACGCCTGTCGGGCCGTACTCGCCGGTCAACCCGAGTGGGCGGATGCGCATCTCGCGGCGTGGGCCGAGGTGTTTAAATCCTTCGGCGCGAAACCGAAACGTACCCCGTGTTCTGCCGAGGCATTACGTAAACGCGTCCTGCGCGATGGCGTAATGCCGGCGCTGGATCCGGTCGTCGATCTCTACAATGCCGTCAGCCTGCGCTATGCCATTCCCGTCGGCGGCGAAAATCTCGCTGCCTATCACGGTACGCCGCGGCTGGTGATTGCCGACGGTGGTGAGTGTTTTGATACCATGAAAGAAGGCCTGGCCGCCGTTGAATCACCGGAGCCCGGCGAAGTTATCTGGCGTGACGATCGCGGCGTCACCTGTCGGCGCTGGAACTGGCGGCAAGGGATCCGCACCCGCCTGAGCGCTCATGACCAGGAAATGTGGTTTATTCTTGAAAGCCTGCCGGAAATGCCGCTTGCCGCGCTGCATGAAGCCGGGCGCCTGCTCACTGACGGGTTGGAGCAGATGATGCCCGGCGCGAGCCACCACTCCACGTTAATCAGCCTGTAAAGACAGGCACAGGAGCAGATGATGTCATTATTAACCAGCTTTATCTTTGAGAAGAAAGAGTACGACGACGAGTTTTATCGACTTGATGGTTGGATCGAGCGCTATACCCAGTCGCTCGACGGCTATATCGGTATGGAAAGCTATAGTGACGCCGCCAGCGGCAGGATCATTAATAACTACTATTGGCGCGATCGGCAGTCGATGGAAATGATGATCAACAATCTGCAACACCAACAGGCCAAAGCGCAAGGGCAACGCTGGATTGCCGGCTATCAAACCATCATTGCCGAGATCGAGGGCAGTCATAATGTGAACCTGCCCCACCCCCTTGCGGACTATCCGCTACGCTATCAGGCGCAGCGGTAGGCATTGATCAACCATTGCCATGACGGGTTTCGCGCGTCATCGCTCGTCCTTTCCAGGCTTTCTTGCTGCGACAGCAGGCAGTGGTTTTTGCCCACGGGCGCAGCAGTTGAGTCGCTTGTAAATCCTGTATTGCCGGGCTTTCTGACCAGCGTTTTGCGAGCAGAGGGGTTTGCGTGGTAGTGACCATAACGTTCTCCTGCAGGTGTTAACCATTCCGTAGTTAATTCAACAAGTTCGAATTCAGGTTAACACCCGCAACGGCAATTTACTTCAGCCTTTGTTTGGCTTTGTAAAGGGCCCGCCAGCCGTCAGTTGCGCACTTCTACCTGACTCCAGCCTTTACGATACATACAGTCTTTAATCAGGATTTCGCGCGCATCTTCGTTAGCATCTTCCCGGTAATATGAGGTATCGCTGCTGCGATGTTTCTTATCTTTACTTTCGTATTTCCCCAGCACCACATTATCCGGTTGCAGGTCGCGCAATGCCTGCGCCCGACAGGCCGTTTCTTCAATGTTTCTCTGCCGTTCGTCAGCCCCGGGTTTTACCCAACGATACTCCGTACAGCCCGCCAGTAGGGTGACCAGCAACAGCAAATATCCCTTTTTCATTTTTTCACCTTCAGACTTCTTCTTACCCGTTCGCGCCAACCTCTCGCGACCAATGATAATTATTATCATTTAAAACGTGATCTAAGTCATCTATTAAATACAAATAATTTCATATAATCCCTTGGTGAAATAATTCGTTTTTTATATGCAATTGAAAAGGAGATTCAATGATACACAAAGGGAAATTCTGGAAAGATCTGGCCTTCTGGCGGGGAGTGATGGTGTGGGTGAAGCTGTCGGTGACGCTGGTTTTCTGCCTGTTTCTGATACTCATCGTTCCGGCACGATTATTGAAAATTGATATGAATGAATTGTTTTCGT
>CABUCP010000504.1 GCA_902490055.1 uncultured Klebsiella sp.
AGAAAAACCAGAGAAAAAATCAACAAAGAAAAAAACTACAACAGAAACAAAAAAAATCCCCCAATCATATTCGCTATCGTCTATATATCTTCTATCGTTTACTATGCGGCGGTTCACGTCGACTTCATCATTCTGCTTCAACTAAGAGCCCATGCTGACATTATCCCGCTATCCCGTAGTTGCTCTCAGTACTCTTGTTTTATATTGCAGCGCCGCCAGCGCCGAGGTCGACCTCGGTTCGATCGACATTTTTTCCGCTGATAGCCCCAATAGCCCGGTACCGAAAGGGTGGGTGCTTGGCGCAGCCGCCATCAGCGGCACGGCGCGCTATCAAAAACAGGACAACGAAACCCACTTTATTCCTGGTGGCTTGTATTTTGGCGACCAGTTGATGTATCTCGGCGATCGCGCACGTTACTACTTTCACCTTGATGACAATATCGCGCTGTATGGCTATGGACGCTGGCGCTTTGGTAATTTGGATCCCAGCGACGACGCAGCATTCCGGGGCATGGACAAACGCAAAGGCGAACTGGAGGGCGGTATCGGCGCCACCTGGATAACGCCCTATGCGCTGCTCAGCGCACGTATTAGCTCAGACGTCAGCGGCCGCAGCAATGGCCAGGAGCTACTGTTGTGGGCCGATTTCCCAATCATCAAAGATAACCTGCTGGTGATGCCGGGTATGGGACTGATGGTGCGCAGCCATAATATGGCGAACTACTATTTTGGCGGCGTCTCAGCCAGCGAAGCCACTCCGGAACGCCCGCAATGGGATACCGGCACAACGCTCTCGCCAATGGTCGCCATTATTACCAGCTACCGCTTCAGCCCGCACTGGGTCGGCATGCTGGCGGCAAACTATGAACGCTACGACGACGATATTGCCGATAGCCCTATCGTTCAGCACCGCGGCGAGCTATATGGCATCCTCGGGGTTGGATACACCTGGTAGGCGGTACTTTTTCACTCACTACGCGCGCGGCGGCCTGCCGCGTGCTGTTCAAGAACGATTGCCGCCGCAAGCAGCATTGCAAGCCGAGCCATAAGCAAACCCAATTGACTCAATCACAAATAAGTCTTTTAACTTATGGGATAAGCTCAGTACCCTGTAGCAACATTCAATCCCGCCCTCTCCCGTCGATTGAGTCCTTTTACCCTACCTCTACAGGAGCCGATAATGTCTGCCCATAATAACTATCTTCAGCGCGCTATTGCGCTTGCCGCGACTAACGTTGACAACGGCGGACGCCCGTTTGGCGCCGTCATTGTGCATCGCGGTGACGTGATTGCCGAAGCGGTGAATACGCTACACCAGAGCGGCGATCCCACTGCACACGCCGAGCTCAACGCGATCCGCGACGTTTCGCTGCGTCTGGGCAATACGGTATTGCGCGAATGCGTGATTTACGCCAGCGGCCAACCCTGCCCAATGTGCCTGAGCGCCATGTATTTGACCGGCGTACGTGAAGTTTATTTCGCCAACAGCAATCAGGATGGCGAGCGCTTTAATCTCTCTACCGCCGCCATCTATCAGCAGTTGCAGCAACCGCTGGATAAACAATCGCTGCCGATTCACCACTGCCCGCAGCCCGAAGGCCTGGCCCTGTATCAACGCTGGGCAGGTAGAGCGTAATGAGCCAGACGCAACGCAACGCGCTGACGCTTTTAGTACTGGTGCTAATCGGCATTAACATGCGCCCGCTGCTAACCTCGATTGGCCCGCTGCTGCCGCAGCTGCAGCAGGCGACCGGCATGAGTTTTACTCTGGTATCGCTGCTGACCGCGCTTCCCGTTATTGCAATGGGCGTGCTGGCGCTCGCTGGCGGCTGGATTAACCACCACGTTAGTGAGAACCGCAGCATCACGGTGAGTCTGCTAACGATTGGCATCGGCGCGATACTGCGCGAGCTGGCGCCGCAAAGCGGCCTTTTGCTTAGCAGCGCGCTGCTCGGCGGCATCGGCATCGGCGTAATCCAGGCGATTATTCCCAGCGTCATTAAACGTCTGTTTCATCGCCGCACGCCGCAGGTGATGGGGCTGTGGTCGGCCGCGCTAATGGGCGGCGGCGGCCTTGGCGCGGCCATCACCCCCTGGCTTGCGCAGCATAGCGCGCTGTGGCACCACGCGCTGGCATGGTGGGCGCTACCTGCCCTGCTGGCGCTGATTGGCTGGTTGCCGCTGAGCACAACGCTGCCTGCCGCGCCGCTCGTCGCTCGCGCCCACGCCGCGCCATCGGTTTTTCGCCGCCGCCGCTCCTGGACGCTCGGGATCTATTTCGGCCTGATTAACGGCGGTTACGCCAGCCTGATTGCCTGGTTGCCGCCCTATTATATGCAGCTCGGCCACAGCGCTCAGTTTAGCGGCACGCTGCTGGCGTTAATGACCGTCGGCCAGACCGCCGGCGCGCTGATATTGCCGATGCTGGCTCGCCACGAAGACCGGCGCAGGCTGCTGATGTTCGCGCTGGCGTTACAGTTGATCGGTTTCTGCGGTTTCATCTGGCTGCCGCAACAGCTATCGCTGCTGTGGGCGGTAAGCTGCGGCGTCGGGCTGGGCGGGGCATTTCCACTTTGCCTGGTACTGGCGCTGGATCATTCGCCGCAGCCCGCGGTGGCCGGGCGTCTGGTGGCCTTTATGCAGGGTATTGGTTTTATCATCGCCGGGCTTTCGCCGTGGCTTTCAGGACTGTTGCGTAGCCTGAGCGGGAATTACCAGCTGGACTGGGAATTCCATGCCGTATGCGTTTTTATCTTAATGGCGATCACCCTGCGCTTCGTTCCCGCGCATTATCCACATCAGTGGCGCGCGCCGTCGACAACCGCCCATTAACCCTCCTGCTTGCAGGTGCAGAAAACATTCTCTGCACCTGCTCACCAATAGAAAAAATCCCAAAATCAAACATCTACAAAGCGTCCGGATATTGCTTTATTTCACCGT
>CABUCP010000505.1 GCA_902490055.1 uncultured Klebsiella sp.
CATCTGATGTATCACTGCTGCTAACACCGAATGAGGCGCTAATCCGTAGGCTAGCGCTGTTATGCAGCAAAATCTCACGGCCCGTAATTCGCAGGCGTATACGTTCAGCAATCGCCCTCGCTTGCGAGAGTTCGGTATTTGGTAGCACTATGCAGAACTCTTCACCGCCGACGCGCCCGGCAATATCATCTTCGCGAATCTGGCTCATAATGGTGCTCCCCACCATCGTGAGTACCCGGTCGCCCGCCTGATGACCATGTTTATCATTAATCCCTTTAAAATAATCCAGATCCAACTGGATCACCGCAATAGGCTGTTTCTGCCTTTCGCAGATTCGGGCTGCCGCAATCGCCCGTTCAAACAGGGCGCCGCGGTTAAGTAACCGAGTTAATGCATCATGCCAGGCCTGCCACTCGAGTGAAGTTTGCAGCATGCTCATATTACTGACCATCCGCCGAATAACCAGCCACGAAATAACCAGCATCAGCGTAAACATCAGCCACATTAAGGTCAGGGCAATGGAAATCGTGCCAAAATCACCGCGCACCCCCTCCTGTAGGGTGTGAATGCGCAGCAACACGCCGTCGAAGTTGCGCATTTTCTCCCAACTGATATAGCGGGTTAACTGACGAATGCCGCCGCGGTTATCGTGAGCCAACGCATAACGTAAGTTCTCTTGTTCACGCGGCGACAGCAGGGTCAGCACAGCGTCCGGCGCCGAGGAGGCCAGAAGGTTTAGCTGTTTATCATATAACTGGTATTCACCTGATTGTCCCCCTTTCACCGCGCTGACCAGAAATGCCTGTAGGTCACGAACGGAAAAATCCATCGCCAGCACGCCGAGCCAGTAATGTTCATAATCCAGAGGGATCGAGGCCGTGACTACCTGCGGTTGTAGATGGGCATCATCGTGTTGAAACGTTTGCCAGACGATACCTCGCCCTGGATTATCGCGCTGCGTTTGTCGCGTAAACCACGGCGCGCTGGTATCACGCGAAAACAGGGCCAGCACCTGACTTGAATTGCGCGGCGCATCGGTGGTGGTATAAAAACCGCTGCGCGACACATACATCATGCGCTCACTGAAAACTCTGTTCTTATTGGTCAAACGCAGGAGATAACCAAGCTCAAGGGTCGCCATTAACTCGTTACTGGCCTGCGGATTATTGCGCGATAGCAATTCATCACCGTCGACAAAAGCGTCAGAGACGCCGTAAACCGTCAAGGTACGCCGGTTATGTAGCTCAACTGACCAAATAGGGTTGTGGCGTTTACTAATGTACTCCTGCTCCGCCCGACGCAAAATGGCAAAGTCCAGCGGCTTCTCCAGTGCCGATTGCATACTGTTGCGAAAAAACAGCAGCCGGTTGAGATTGAACTGCAGCAGCCCATCCATCTCATGGGCCACATTTTCAAGATTATTGCGTTGATTGGCGACGTAAGCCTCTTCCAGCACCCGAATTTCCCGCCAGATAAGCAGCGTAGAAAAGAACAGCACCACGATAAAACAGACATTAACCACCCGCCCAGGGCTGGAGAGGCGGCGGAACTTCTTTAGCCACAGCGGCTTATCCATTATTCACTCGCAGTCCGGTCAAAGAAACCAACAACATCAACGCTCCTTGTCCGAACGTAATCAATATAAAAGCGCCCACTGCCACGGGCGCTGTAAGTCTATGTATGCTCCAGACGTTGCCCTTCGCCGCGAACCAGCTCATCTTCACGGAATGCTTCACGCTGCACAACGTGACCGTCATACCAACGGCATTCGACCATCTCACCGGCAATGCCGGTGACCACCATTCGCGGCCCGCCGCTTTTTCTTCTGACTGCATCACTGACCAACAAGACCATTTTGCCTCCGGTATCAGGGAGAAACAGTTTCACCTTAGACGACGCCGCCACATCTTGCGTAACCGACGTAGGGATTTATTTTGCCGTTCCGCGCAGTGCAGCAACAGCCTTGACGCCACCAAACACGATACCGCCAATGATAAATCCTAGCACCAGATTAGCGACTACAGGCAACATTGATGACAGTATTCCATTCAGACCATGGCCGAGGCTTTCGACAAGATGATGCAGCGGCGCTACGCCATGAACGACGATACCGCCCCCCACCAGAAACATCGCCAGAGTCCCTACGAATGTCAGTACTTTCATCAAACGCGGAGCGATAGCCAGCAGTCCTTTACCCACCCCCTGCGCCAGCACGCTTTTCTTCTCCACCAGCCAGTAGCCCATGTCATCAAGCTTCACGATGACGCCGACCAGGCCGTAAACGCCAACGGTAACGAGAATCGCAATACCGGACAAAATCAGGATTTGATTGAGTAACGGCGCGTCAGCGACAATCCCCAGCGTAATCGCCACGATTTCGGCGGATAAGATAAAATCGGTACGAATTGCGCCTTTCACTTTATCGCGCTCGAAGGCTAGCGGATCCTGCGCCGCTAATGCTTCCAGGCGCTGCTGCCGCAGCTGCGGATCTTCTTTATTCTTCCGCGCATGCAGGTTATGCAACACCTTTTCAAAACCCTCAAAGCAGAGAAATGCGCCGCCCACCATCAACAGCGGCGTAATCGCCCAGGGGATAAATGCGCTGATTAATAATGCCAGCGGCACTAAAATCACTTTATTGAGGAATGAACCTTTTGCCACCCCCCACACAACCGGGAGTTCACGGTTAGCGCGCACGCCGCTAACCTGCTGCGCGTTGAGAGAAAGGTCATCCCCCAGCACGCCTGCCGTTTTCTTGGCCGCCAGTTTTCCCATGACCGAGATATCATCCAACAGGGTGGCAATATCGTCCAATAAGGTTAAAAGACTACTTCCCGCCAAAATGCACTTCCTTCAATTTCTGGTTATGAAACATAGAGTATGAGGCAAAAGCGCCGTCGCGCCCAGAGGCGTCATTAGTCAACAAAGAATTAACAAT
>CABUCP010000506.1 GCA_902490055.1 uncultured Klebsiella sp.
TCATTATTCCACTGCTTGCCGCTATTCTTATTAATACTTTTGTGCCGCAGGTGTTGACGATTGGCGGCCCGACAACAGCATTGTTTAAAGTTGGCTCCAGCGCCATGATGGGCATTTTCCTGTTAATTTGCGGAACCTCGATTAATATTCGCCAGGCCGGTTTGCCGCTGTATAAAGGCGCGGTGCTGCTGTTCCTTAAATGTCTTGCCGGGGCGCTGGCGGTATGGGCGGCAGGGGCGATGTTTGGTCCGGCTGGCTTCCTCGGTATTTCAACGCTGGCGCTGATTGCCTGTTTAACCAGCTCTAACAGTTCGCTGTATATCGCGCTGTGTAGCAACTATGGCGACGCCAGCGATGCCGGGGCGATATCGGTGTTTTGCATTAAAGACGGTCCTTTCGTCACCATGGTGGTGCTGGGCGTCAGCGGTCTGGCTAATATCCCCTTTGCCGCGCTGCTGTCGATGCTGATCCCGCTGCTGATTGGTATGCTTTGGGGGAATCTCGATGAACGCTTCAAACAGCTTTGCGCCGCGGCGCAGCCGCTGATTATCATCATTATGTCGTTTGCGATTGGCGCCAACTCGAGCATTGATACCGTGTTTACTGCCGGGCTGTCAGGTATTCTGTTGGGCATTATCTCGGCCGTCACCGGCATTATTTTCTACTTCCTGTATAACCTGTTTCTTAAGAGGAAGACCGCATTGGGCGCGGCGCTCGGCACCACGGCCGCCAGTTCAGCGCTGACGCCAGCCCTGGTAGCGCAGGCGGATCCGTCGCTGGCGATGTACGTTGATGCCGCCACCGCGCAGCTGGCTACCGCCAGTATCATTACCATGATCACCGCGCCGGTTCTGGTGGCCTGGTTTGACAAACGTCTGAAAAAGCGCGCCCCGCAGGTAGAGCAAACGGTGGTAAAAGATGACAAAACGGTCTCGCTACCGTCGCATGCGCCGCGGGGGAATAAATAATATGCCATCGCCGTTGTATTCGTTGTCCATTACCGCCGTGGGAGCATACGTCGCAAATTATCTCACGGAAAATAAATTAATTCTCTTTGCCGAGCCGGCGCCTGCGGATATCGCCATGTATTGTGCGCTGCACCGCGCCAGTGATTTATTAGCGGAATTAGCGCCTGGCCAGATACTATCGTTAAATAATACGCAGTATCGCATTACCGCGGTGGGCAGCGTGGCAACGGCGAATTTAAAACAGCTTGGCCATATTACCTTAAATTTTGATAACGCCGTGCAGGCTGAATTACCCGGAACGGTTCATCTGGCCGGTAATGCGCCGAAATTAATAAACGTGGATGACCATATTTCAATTTATACACTTTAAATTAAATCTGTTATTAAGCTAAGGAATTACTATGAAAACGATCGCTATTGGTGCGGATGATGCCGCCTATGCATTTCGCGATGTCATCGTCGCTTATTTGCAGGAGTCAGGAATAAACGTCGCGGATTACAGCAGCGATAAACGCCAGGGTAGTACGGTATATCCGGATGTCGCTCACGCGGTGGCGATGTCGATTAAACAGGGTGAACACGATCGCGGGATCTTAATTTGCGGTACCGGCATTGGCATGAGCATTGTGGCGAATAAGGTGCCGGGGATTCGCGCCGCGCAGTGCCACGATACTTTCTCCGCCGAGCGGGCGCGCAAAAGCAATAATGCGCAGATTATCACCCTTGGCGCGCGGGTTATCGGCACGGAATTAGGCAAAAAGATCCTCCAGGCGTGGCTGGAGGCGGAATACGAGGGCGGCGGTTCAGCGCCGAAAGTTGAGCGCATCGATTATTACGAACACCAGCATGCCAGAGATTAATCCCCGGTTTCATTGAAAGGAACAGACTATGAACCAGCTTGATACCCTGAAATCCTATACCGTGGTCGTTGCCGATACCGGCGATATTGAATCGATCAAAAAGTTTTCGCCGCAGGATGCCACCACCAACCCGTCATTGGTGCTGAAGGCCGCTCAGCTTCCGCAGTACCAGGCGCTGATCGCCGACGCCATCGGTAAAGCGCGCCGCCAGGGCGGTAGCGAACAAACCCAACTGATTAACGCCTGCGATCAGGTCGCGGTGGATATCGGCAGCGAAGTGCTGCGCCACGTGCCAGGGCGTATCTCTACCGAAGTCGACGCGCGTTACGCCTGGGATCGCGGCATGTGCGTCGCGCAGGCGCGCAAGCTTATCCAGATGTACGAAAAAAACGGTATTGGCGCTGAGCGGATCCTGATTAAACTGGCGGCGACCTGGGAAGGGATCCGCGCCGCGGAGGAGCTGGAGAAAAGCGGCATTAACTGTAATCTGACGCTGCTCTTTTCCTTTGCCCAGGCTCGCGCCTGTGCCGAAGCGGGGGTGTATCTGATTTCGCCATTCGTTGGGCGGATCTACGACTGGTATCAAAAGCATCAACCCCAGGCGGAATATCAGGCCGACCGCGATCCGGGCGTCGTTTCCGTACGCCAGATTTATCAGTACTACAAATCCCACGGCTACGATACCGTGGTGATGGGCGCCAGCTTCCGTCGTATTGAGCAAATTCAGGCGCTGGCGGGCTGCGACCGGTTGACGATTTCCCCGGCGCTGCTCGATGAGCTGGCGGCTAACGACGCGCCGCTCAGCCGTCAGCTCCAGCCCGGCTGCGTCAGTGAAACCCGACCGTCGCCGATGAGCCAGGCTGAGTTTCTCTGGCAGCATCATCAGGATCCGATGGCGGTGGAGAAATTGTCGGAAGGCATTCGGCTGTTTGCCGCCGATCAACTTAAGCTTGAAAACCAAATTCGTCAGATGCTGTAAGCAGCAGGGAAGACCGCTATGAATAACACACTTGTCGTTCGCCGCCGCTGCGCCAACGCGCTGCGCGCACTCTCGATGGATGCTGTACAGAAAGCCAAATCCGGTCACCCGGGCGCCCCGATGGGCATGG
>CABUCP010000507.1 GCA_902490055.1 uncultured Klebsiella sp.
GTTCCCATTTTTGTTTTGTTTCCCCCGATAGCCCGGCGTTAACACGACGGCGTTATCAGCTTTCTTGCCCCCAAGCCCCAACCCCATCTGCACCACAACCGTGAGCGCTTTGTCCGCATCGGTTAATTGCTGCTGTTGCTGGCTTTCGGTCAAAACCGTGGTATTGCCGGTACTTACCTCCGGAGACAATGTTCCAAAAGACTTGCGCTTGGCGGCATGAATTGCGGGCATCTGTAAAAACGGCTTTTCGCCATACAGATAAAAACGGTCGTGCCATTAAGCAAGATACTGCAGGCAACGATTGGCCATTCCCTGCCAGCCCATCCGTTGCCAGGCGCTATCATCGGCAGGCGTCACGGCCGCCTGGGCGATGGCAAGTAGCAATTTGGTGAGCGCTATTTTTTGTACCGGATTACCGTTAAACGCACGTAGTCCTGGCTGACTAAAAATATCCTTTAAACTGACCAACCCCACATCCACGACCGCAATCCAGGGTTCATCAATCAAATTGAAGCGGTTCTCCATGGTTTATTCCTTTTTGGAAATGGCCCGGAAGCCAAGGTATTCACTGTAATCAAGGGTGTATTTATCGCCTGCCGGCCGGCCATCCAGCGTTTGCAACTCGCCGGTCGGGCTGACAATACCAACGCGCAGTACCGCCTCGTCATCTTCGGGGCGGCCAAGATAGAACACCTCCTGCAGGTGTAATTTTTCCAACTCGCTCTTGGCTATTTTGGACGGGCAATAGGCTGGGTTAACGCGCACCAGTTGCTGATTTAGCGCCACCGCCAGTTGCCGCCACTGCGCCCGGCTTAAACGGTGCCGACCATGCGGAAGGATTAATTCAGAACCATCAAGCAAACGGAAATAAGTCGCGCCGTCGTGGGAACGCAGGCCACGCAATAACAGCAGATCATGGGTGTCCCGATCGCTATAGCGCGTCTCCGCCTTATGCTCAGGCAGCGTTTTCCCGCCGGTCGATAACGTTAACTTCGCCAGCGACTGCAGCGCCTGTTCACCTGAGCGAAAACGGCTGCCATTTTCCAGCTCATACCGTAGCGTTGCCCATGCCCCTTCTTCCGAGCGCGCGGAATAGGTCTGGTCGATCAGAGGCCGGATATCCTTTGGCAACGAGATAGACGGGATATCTTCCCAGACCTCCAGGCTGCGGCATAACACATAGGGCGAGTACACCATCGCGCTCATGCCGAACGCCGAACCCGGGTTTGCTAATGCGTTTTCAAGCGATGGAGACAATAACCAGCATTCCGCTTTCGCACTGGCATGGCGGGGAGTCTCTGTATGCCGCCACAGGCGGCCGAGACGTTGCAGCAACATATCGCCAGGAGCAAAACGGCTTATGAGGAAATCCGCATCAATATCCAGGGACTGTTCCAGTACCTGGGTCCCGACTAAAATGCGTCCGCACTGTTTGCGTTGGGGCCAACCCGCCCGGCCATAAAGCTCGACCCAGCGTTGTTCGCGCAGGTGCCGGTGCTGAGGCGTAAAACGGGAGTGTAAAAGACCTATTTCACATCCAGCCTCGACTGCCCGGCTGGCCAAGTCCAGATACGTCTGTTGCGCTTCGGCTACGGTGTTCTCAATCCATAGCACCTGCTGCCCGAGCTCTGCGCGCCGTAACGCCTCTTCCCGCGCGGACTCATCTTTACGACAAGAATGGAGGATGACGGTGGTATTCCCGGTGACGGGAACACCAACCTCGACCAGACCGCGCTCCCGTTCCGCTGATGGCGCCGCGGTAATCAGCGGGTATGCCTCATTGGTTGTGGTTTGCTGCAGTAATGCATCGCGACGCGTCTGGCTCAGCGTGGCGCTGAGGATAATCACCGTGCAATCAATTTGACGCAGAAACGTAACCAGCGCGTTGAGAATCGTACCGGTGTAGAGATCGTAGGTATGCACTTCATCAAGAATCACCACTTTGCCCGCGAGCCCATAAGCTCTGACAAAGCCATGCTTAACATTCATTACCGCCATCAAAGCCTGATCGATCGTTCCGACGGCAAACGGCGCTAATAAGCCGCGTTTATTATGATTAAACCATGCCCCGCCGGGGCTGCCCTCTTCGCCCAATTCGGTATCCATTAACCAGGCGCCGGAATGCAGTAATAAACCTCGTTCAGGCGTTTTCGTACTAATGATTTGCGTGAGAAAAGCATTGAAGCGGTCGTAGATTTTATTAGAAGTTAATTGCGTGGGTAACGCGAAATATATGCCGGTGGCTTTATTCTCAGCCAACATGCGATAAGCGGCATATAATGCAGCTTCGGTTTTGCCCATCCCCATTTGCGCCTCAAGAATATACACACCCGGCCCTGAAACCTGTTCAATAAACAGGCTCTGAGGCTGACGCGGCTGCATATTACGCTTTAGCGGATCGAACACCTCGGCAAACGAGAGCCCCTGGCGAATGACCGGCTTAATAAACCCGGCATGCGTTAATGCGGTGGCAATATTCGCCCGCCACTCTTCATCAGGATCGTCAAAATGCTCGCCGGAACCAATCCAGTCGGCGACGGACGTCAAACCAGCAACAACCCTCGCCTGGGCGGGTGACGCAAATGTTGGCCAATCGGTCTGCAGAGTTTTGCTTAATTCAGCCACCAGTTTTTTGCGTTCATCGAACCAAAGGGGGCCGCCGAAAACCTCTGCATTGCCGCGTCGCCCCTCAACTTGCGGGTTAAAACCATGATGCTGCCCAAGTAGCTCGGCGACATATTTGGGCACGCCGATTTCTGCAGCGCTTGCCTGGCTGACGCCGGCGTGTCCGCCCCATTGGCTTTCCAGCGCCGGACTCACTCCAGCCAGGGCTGGATTCTGCCGATAGTTTATTCCGCAGGCCGCAAATATTTTTGCCGTAAACGTTGGGCTAACCTTGCCAATATCGTGACAAGCTGCGGCCATTTCGCTCCCCT
>CABUCP010000508.1 GCA_902490055.1 uncultured Klebsiella sp.
ATTCGCTATCATGCCCGCCTGATTTAACGACAAAGCCGTGGAAATTATCATGCTGTGGTTCAAAAATTTAATGGTTTACCGTCTCAGCCGCGATATCGAATTGCGCGCCGAGGAGATGGAAAAACAGCTGGCCGAGCTGACATTTACCCCTTGTGGCAGCCAGGATATGGCGAAAACCGGTTGGGTATCGCCGATGGGATCGCACAGCGACGCGCTGACGCATACGGCGAACGGCCAGATCGTTATCTGCGCGCGTAAAGAAGAAAAGATCCTGCCGTCGCCGGTTATCAAACAGGCGCTGGAAGCGAAGATCCTCAAGCTCGAAGCCGATCAGGGTCGCAAGCTGAAGAAGACCGAAAAAGACTCGCTGAAAGATGAGGTTCTGCATTCGCTGCTGCCGCGCGCCTTCAGCCGCTTCAGCCAGACGATGATGTGGATCGATACCGTCAATGGTTTGATCATGGTGGACTGCGCCAGCGCGAAGAAAGCCGAAGATACCCTGGCGTTGCTGCGTAAAACGCTGGGCTCGCTGCCGGTGGTTCCGCTGACCCTTGAAAACCCGATTGAGCTGACGCTAACCGAATGGGTGCGTTCCGGTACCGTGGCTCAGGGCTTCCAGTTGCTCGACGAAGCCGAGCTGAAAGCGATGCTGGAAGATGGCGGCGTGATCCGCGCGAAGAAACAGGATCTGGTGAGCGACGAGATCGCCGTGCATATCGAAGCGGGTAAAGTGGTCACCAAGCTGGCGCTCGACTGGCAGCAGCGCATCCAGTTTATGATCTGCGACGACGCGTCGATTAAGCGTCTGAAATTCTGTGATGAGTTACGTGACCAGAATGAAGATATTGACCGCGAAGATTTTGCGCAGCGCTTTGACGCCGATTTTATCTTAATGACCGGCGAACTGGCGGCATTGATTCAAAATCTGGTGGAAGGCCTGGGCGGCGAAGCTCAGCGTTAATCTGCAACTCCTTCCTGCCGGGCTCGAAATGCGGGCGCGACAGGAAGGCGTTTAAATTATAGATAGCGGCACAGATAGGAAGTGGGTTCTGCTACCTGCAGGTGGAATTCGCTATTACCCGGCACGTTAAACACCTCACCCGCCGCGTAAACTTTCCATTCGGTTTCGCCCGGCAACAGCACGTTCAACGCGCCGCTGACCACGGTCATCTCTTCCGGTTGGGCGGTACCAAAAGTATATTCACCCTCTGCCATCACTCCAACGCTGGCGCGGCCGGTACTGCTGCTGGTGAAGCCGATAGATTTCACTTTCCCTGAAAAATACTCATTGCTTTGAAGCATAAACAAGACCTTATCATCGTTGGTTGAGGCTTCAATATAGGGGGCGCTCCTTGCCCCTGTCACGTAAAATTAATCGATAACGTCAGGTTAAACTAATAGTTCTGCCGCCAGTCGCGAAACCAGCACATTTGACAGTAAAACCGGGACATCCAGCGCCTTTTGTAATACGTCGCGATGATGCTGGTGGTAGCCCAGGCAGTCGAGAACCAGCACGTCCGCCCCCTGCTCGACTAAACCTCTGCCGGCATCCAGTAGATCGCTATCGCTACCGTCCATCGGGTTTGCCAGCGCGTAGTAAGGCGTATTTTCTAAGGTGAGCCACTTTTGTCTCTGCAGCGGCAGGACTTCTTCCACGGGCACAATGACGCCTACCTGATGACCATCGACAATCGATGCCACCAGCGGCGGAATAATCCGTTCGGGCTCAAGAAGGATAGCGTTGTGCGCCGCCAGGCCGCTCAACTGCTGGGTACTGAGAAGAAGAATGACATCATATTCCTGCCGATCCAGCATCTCGATAACGCAGCGCAGATCGCGCTCAACCTTTTGGCGAGATACCTCCGCCAGCTGGTTGTCATTGAGTAAGGTCAGCAGCCCCTGGTCGCCGGATTCCACGGCATAATCTTCCATAACGTCTTCACGCGTCATTTTACCTAACAGGCTAATATGGGTGATCTGTTCTTCCTTGATATGTTCGGTTAACAGCGGCAAAACTTCCGCCACCGGCACCACGCCAATGGTCAAAATTGCCATCGTTGCACTCATATCGTGTACCTTTTCACTACCACTGCTTCAACACAGGCTTTTCACACACAACGTCCGCCCCCCTGGTGAGTAAAAATCAACCGTCCAGAAGCGTAGCAGTTCAGCGCTGCCGCGGAATGTAAAGATTCCAGAAGCTTCAGGGCCGCTCCTGAAAAATCCGTGTGTTAGATATTCATTAATACCGCTGATGAATTAAAAATGTGACCTGGGCCCGGTATTACGCTTTTCAGCATCGCTACCAGGCGCGACAGGATAAAATTGCGGCAATACGCAGAGGAAGGACTCAGGATTCGCTGATGCACTCGCCGTGCAGCGTCGCCATGATCTGTTCGACGACTTCATCCGGCGAGACGGTCGCGTCGATAATATGGTGGGCGGCGGCGCGATACAACGCTTCCCGCTGCGCCAGCACTTCGCCGACTTCATCACGAATTGGCTTACCGGTCAGCGTCGGGCGCTGCTCCGCCTGCGGGTAAGCTTCCAGACGATCAATCAGCGCATCAACCGAAGCCTGCAGGTATATAACCACGCCGTTTTCACGCATAAACACCCGGTTGCGTTCGGCAAGAATAATTCCGCCGCCGGTGGCGATCACCGTATCCGGCAGCGTGACGGCCTTCAGCGACAGCGTCTCTAATTCGCGGAAGCGATCCCAGCCCTCTTTCTTCACGATCTCTGCCACGGTGCGTTTCTCATGAGCCTGCAAACGATGATCGGTATCGGAGAACTGGAAATGCAGCGCGCGCGCCAGAGCATGACCGATCGTCGTTTTACCGCAACCGCGCGGCCCGATGAGAAAAATTGGTTGTGTCATTACCGAAGACCCTCTGGTTCCGCTCGTCGCGGAGAAATAAAGACGAA
>CABUCP010000509.1 GCA_902490055.1 uncultured Klebsiella sp.
GGTAAATCTGTATGACAGAACTATCAAGAGGTATCGAAAAATGAAAACCAATAACCTGCAACGCAAGACACTGCTGGAACGCATCCTGCACGCGGTGAGCTTTGAAGGCCTCGCCACGTTGATTCTGGCTCCAACCGCCGCCTGGCTGATGCAGCGTTCGGTTGTCGAAATGGGCGGCTTGAGCATTCTGCTCGCCACCATGGCAATGATCTGGAACCTGATCTATAACGCCGCATTTGACCGCCTGTGGCCGGTTTCACGCCTTGCGCGTACCCTGCGGGTGCGCGCGCTGCACGCCATCGGCTTTGAGTGCGGCTTTATCATCATCGGCGTCACCGTTGTCGCGCTGGTGCTTGGCGTGTCGCTGGTACAGGCATTTATGTTGGAAATCGGCTTTATGCTGTTCTTCCTGCCCTACACCATGTTCTTCAACTGGGCGTGGGACACGCTGCGCGTGCGCGTGCTGAAGGACCGCCAGCCGCAAAGCCTGCCGAATAGCTAACGCTATCGATCGCGCGGATCGCCTAACCCTTTGGCGATCCGCCAGTTTATTTATCACCAAAAACTATCGCCGCAGACAATTCATAAATGTGGTAAATTGCACTACTTTTTTTGGGTTTTACGGTTGATAAATTCGCATAATGTCTAAAATTTGGTCTAAAGAAGAAACTCTTTGGAGTTTTGCTCTATATGGCACTGCCGTAGGCGCCGGCACCCTCTTTCTGCCGATCCAACTCGGTTCGGCCGGCGCCATCGTGCTGTTCCTTACCGCGTTGGTCGCCTGGCCGCTAACCTACTGGCCGCATAAAGCGTTGTGTCAGTTCATATTGTCCGCCAAAGTCGCCGCTGGCGAAGGGATCACCGGCGCGGTCAATCACTACTACGGCAAAAAAATCGGCAATCTGATAACGGGCCTGTACTTCCTCGCCTTCTTTGTCGTCATTCTGATCTACGCCGTGGCGATCACCAACTCGCTGGCCGAACAGTTAGCAAAACACGTGGCGATGACCCCCGGCGTTCGCGCGCTGCTAAGCCTGGCGGTGGTCCTGGTGCTGAACCTGATCTTCCTGATGGGTCGCCATATGACCATCAAAGTGATGGGCTTTCTGGTCTTCCCGCTGATTGGCTGTTTCCTGTTCCTCTCCATCTACCTGATCGGCAGCTGGCAGCCGGAGCATCTCACCAGTCAGATGGCGTTCACCTCGAACACCTGGCACCAAATCTGGATCTCCATTCCCGTGATGGTTTTCGCTTTTAGCCATACGCCGATTATTTCGACCTTCGCCATCGATCAGCAGGAGAAATATGGCGAGCAGGCCATGGGTAAATGCAAAAAAATCATGAAGGTGGCCTACACCATCATCTGCGCCAGCGTACTGTTTTTTGTCTTCAGCTGCCTGATGTCGATTCCGCTGCCTTACATTGAAGCCGCACGCGATGAAGGGGTGACGATCCTCTCTGCGCTGTCGATGGCGCCCGGCGCGCCGGGCTGGCTGGCGGTCACCGGAATTATCGTCGCGGTAGTCGCGATGTCGAAATCCTTCCTTGGCACCTACTTCGGCGTCATCGAAGGCGCCAGCGAAATTGTGAAAACGTCGCTCGCTCAGCTCGGCATTCGCAAGAGCCGTGCGTTTAACCGCGCCATGTCGATTATGCTGGTCTCCGCGCTGACCTTCGTCGTCTGCTTTATCAATCCGAACGCCATCTCGATGATTTACGCCATCAGCGGCCCGCTCATCGCGATGATTTTGTTCATCATGCCGACGCTTTCGACCTGGATTATTCCGGCGCTCAAGCCTTACCGTTCGCTGGGAAATCTGATTACCCTTATCGTCGGCCTGCTGTGCGTCTCGGTCATGTTCTTCAGCTAACCCCTTCTCGCGGCGGCGGAATCTCCGTCGCCGCACATTCTGCCAATATTCTTCCCCGTTAAACTGCCTTCACAGGATTACACTTACTCCTTGCATCTCATCGGAGGGAGTCTCTATGTCCAGCGTAAAATTATCCGGGCTCGGCGCCTTAGGCGACCGTCAGGTTTATCGACTAGGCTACGGCGCCATGCAGCTCGCTGGTCCCGGCGTCTTCGGGCCGCCAAAAGACCCTGACGCCGCCGTCCGCGTGCTGCAGGAAGCCGTTGCCGCCGGCGTGAATCATATCGATACCTCCGACTTCTACGGCCCGCACGTGACCAACCAGCTGATTCGCAAAGCGCTGCATCCCTATTGTGATGACTTGTGTATCGTGACCAAGGTTAGCGCCCGCCGCGACGATCGGGGCAACTGGCTGCCGGCGATGTCGCCCGCTGAGCTCACCCAGGCGGTAGAGGATAATCTGCGAAATCTCGGTCTGGAGGTTCTGGAAGTGGTTAACCTGCGCAGCATGCTCGGGACTCATGGCCCGGTAGAAGGTTCTCTGGAAGAGCCATTAACCACTTTGCTGGAGCTACAAGCGCGCGGTTTGATACGCCACATTGGCCTGAGCAACGTCACCGCGAAGCAGGTCGCCGACGCGCAGAAGCTGACGCCCATCGTCTGCGTGCAGAACCAGTACAATGTCGCCAACCGCAGCGATGACGCGCTGATTGACGCGCTGGCGCAGCAAAATATCGCCTACGTGCCCTTCTTCCCGCTGGGCGGCTTTACGCCGCTGCAGGCGCAGGAGCTTAACGATGTCGCCGCCGGCCTCAACGCCACGCCAATGCAGGTGGCGCTGGCCTGGTTGCTGCAGCGTTCGCCGAATATTTTATTGATTCCCGGCACCTCGTCGGTGGCGCATTTACACGAAAACCTCGCCGCCGCGAATCTATCGCTACCCGCGAAGGCGCTGGCGACGCTGGATAACATCACTGGCTGATGGCGTCAACTCCCCCCTTTACGGCGTTGGTCGTAAAGGGGTATCCCCTTAATATTAAGCTGGAATTAGGCTAT
>CABUCP010000510.1 GCA_902490055.1 uncultured Klebsiella sp.
CAATACGGAAAAAGAACGTGAGAGCGCCGAGCCGGAAGAGCTGGTTGAGCCATTCCTGACCCGTTTCGTCGGTAAAGTGCAGAAGAAAGACGATCGCCTGTCTATCGTTCCCGATCACCCCCTGCTGAAAGATGCCATCCCTTGCCGCGCCGCGCGCGGCGTAGAGCATGACTTTAAACAGGGTGACTGGGCGGTTGCCGAAATGCGTCGCCATCCGCTGAAAGGCGATCGCGGTTTTTATGCCGAACTGACGCAGTTCATTACCTTCAGCGACGATCACTTCGTGCCGTGGTGGGTCACCCTGGCGCGGCATAATCTGGAAAAAGAAGCGCCGAACGGCGTCGCCACCGAGATGCTCGACGAAGGTTTGACCCGTCGCGATCTGACGGCGCTTGAGTTCGTCACCATCGACAGCGCCAGCACCGAAGATATGGATGATGCGCTGTACGTGGAAAGCGCCGCCGACGGTAAACTGCACCTCACCGTCGCGATTGCCGATCCTACCGCGTGGATTGCCGAAGGCAGCAAGCTGGATAATGCCGCGAAAATTCGCGCCTTCACCAACTATCTGCCGGGCTTTAACATCCCAATGCTGCCGCGCGAGCTGTCTGACGACCTGTGCTCGCTGCGCGCCAATGAAGTGCGCCCGGTTCTCGCCTGTCGCATGACGCTGGCTGCCGACGGCACGATTGAAGATGACATCGAGTTCTTCGCCGCCACCATCGAATCGAAAGCTAAGCTGGCCTACGATGACGTGTCCAACTGGCTGGAAAACAGCGGAGCATGGCAGCCTGGTAACGACGCTATCGCCCAGCAGATCAAGCTGCTGCAGGACGTATGTCAGCGCCGTAGTGAATGGCGTAAAACTCACGCGCTGGTGTTCAAAGACCGCCCGGATTACCGCTTTGTTCTGGGTGAGAAAGGCGAAGTGCTTGATATCGTTACCGAGCCGCGTCGTATCGCTAACCGCATCGTTGAAGAATCAATGATCGCCGCTAATATCTGTGCGGCGCGCGTGCTGCGTGACAAACTGGGCTTTGGTATTTACAACGTACATACCGGTTTTGACCCAGCTAACACCGAACAGCTGGCCGCGCTGCTGAAAACACACGACGTGCACGTTGATCCGGTAGAAGTATTGACGCTCGACGGTTTCTGTAAACTGCGCCGCGAACTGGATGCTCAGCCGTCAGGCTTCCTCGACAGCCGCATCCGCCGCTTCCAGTCATTCGCCGAAATCAGCACCGAACCTGGCCCGCACTTCGGCCTCGGCCTGGAAGCTTATGCGACCTGGACCTCACCGATCCGTAAGTACGGCGATATGATTAACCATCGTCTGCTGAAAGCCATCATCAAAGGTGAAACTATCGGTCGCCCGCAGGATGACGCTACCGTACAGATGGCGGAACGCCGTCGCCTGAACCGCATGGCGGAACGTGACGTGGCGGACTGGCTGTACGCCCGCTTCCTCAATGATAAAGCGGGCACGGATACCCGTTACCCGGCGGAAATCATTGACGTCAGCCGCGGCGGCATGCGCGTTCGTCTGGTCGATAACGGCGCAGTCGCCTTCATTCCCGCGCCGTTCCTGCACGCAGTGCGCGACGAGCTGGTATGTAGCCAGGAAAACGGCACCGTACAGATTAAAGGCGAAGTCGTTTATAAGGTCACTGACGTGATTGACGTCACCATTGCCGAAGTCCGTATGGAAACCCGCAGCGTGATCGCCCGCCCTGCGGCGTAAGCGCTTAGATGGCCCCTGTCCGGGGGCCATCTTTCTATCTCATCGTGTTGTCCCGCATTTTCGGCTAATATCGCTAACGACGTTAGGATGTGCGTTTTTTTCGCTTCTCTTTTGCAGCCGTTTTTTGCATCATTGATTTCATTCATTTTTGTCACCAGGATAATGCTATGTCCGATCTGAATGCCCGCCTGCTCGCCCAACGTATCGATACCGTGCTGGATATTCTGGTTGCCGGAGACTACCACTCCGCGATTCATAACCTGGAGATCCTCAAAGCCGAGCTTCAGGCAATCTCTAACGATGAGCCTGAAGCGGCGCCAGGGCAACCCAAAGCCCCGTGGGAAATCTGACCCTTCCGTGCCCCGGCGTGCGTACGCCGGGCGCCGTATAGACCTCTAACTGTGATGTAGCTATGAACGCCCGACAACAAAGTATTTTGCAAATGGTCATCGACAAAGGCCGCATGAGCGTTGCCGACCTGGCCCGGATGACCGGTGTCTCCGAAGTTACCGTTCGTCAGGATTTGAATTCGCTGGAAAAACAGAGCTACCTGCGCCGCACTCACGGTTTCGCCGTGCCGCTGGACAGCGAAGATGTCGAAACGCGGATGATGACCAACTTCGCGATTAAACGCGAGCTCGCCAGCCGTGCGGCGGCGCTGGTCGCGGCCGGTGAGACGGTATTCATCGAAAGCGGCAGTTCAAACGCGCTGCTGGCCCGTACGCTGGCCGAACGTGGAGATATCACCATCATTACCGTCAGCAGCTATATTGCGCATCTGCTGAAGGAAACTCCGGGCGAAGTGATCCTGCTAGGCGGTATTTATCAAAAAAGAAGTGAAAGCATGGTCGGCCCGCTGACCCGCCAGTGCATCCAACAGGTACACTTCAGCAAGGCGTTTATCGGTATTGACGGCTGGCAGGCGGATACCGGTTTTACCGGCCGTGACATGATGCGCGCCGATGTCGTTAGTGCCGTACTGGATAAAAACTGTGAAGCTATCGTCCTGAGCGACAGCTCAAAATTTAGCGTGGTCCACCCTTACCCGCTAGGGCCGATTGGCCGTTTCAATCGCATCATTACCGATAACAATCTGAGTGAATCTATCCGCCAGCAGCTTACGGCAAAGGGTTTAACCGTCGATATCATCAACCCTGCCTGATCCCTCCGCCAGCGCCCCGCA
>CABUCP010000511.1 GCA_902490055.1 uncultured Klebsiella sp.
CGCGGAACTACCAAACCAGGTAGGTCGTTGTGTCCAGGCACAATCCGGCACATGGCTCAAACAGGCTGTGCCATGCTTGTTAGCGGATAATGAAATAGGGAGAGCGTTATGACAATTACGTTGTGTAAAGCCTGTGGCACTTCTTATGAATTTAGCGAACGGCCGCCGCAACGCTGCCCGATATGCGAAGACGAACGCCAATTTGTGCCGGTCAGCGGCCAGCAGTGGATTGATCCAGACCAACTCACCGCCTCGCACAGTAATAAGTGGCAGCAGCATAGCAGTAGGCTATTTAGCATTCGCACCATTCCCAGCTTCGGCATCGATCAGCGCGCTTTTTTGCTGCGTACGCCGCAGGGCAATATTCTGTGGGACTGTATCGCTAACCTTGATGAGGCGACAAAAACGTTGATTTCCGCACTGGGCGGACTCAAGGCGATAGCGATTTCGCATCCGCATTACTACAGCGCCATGCAGGAGTGGGCTGCCGAGTTTAAGGCGCCAATCTACCTGCATGCGGAAGATCGCCAGTGGATCATGCGCGACAGCCCGTGGATTACCTTATGGCAGGGCGATAGCCTGCAACTTACGGTCGACGCCAGTCTGATCCGCCTCGGCGGGCATTTTGCTGGTGGCAGCGTGTTGCACTGGAGGCAAGGCGATGGACTGCTATTATCCGGCGATATTGTCCAGGTGGCGCCTGGCGGCAATGCCGTTTCCTTCATGTGGAGCTATCCCAATATGCTGCCGCTACCGGCATCAATGGTCACGGATATCATTCATCGGCTGGCTGGCGTGAAGTTCAGTCAAATCTACGGCGCGTTCGAGGGGCGGGAGATTTTGGAGAACGCCGGGGAGATCGTCCGTCGCAGCGGGGAAAAGTACGTTGCTTGTTTGGCGAAAAATAGCGGGGTTTACCCTGGTTAAGTCAGGTGCAACAAACCGCGTTGCACCGGATGAGGGGTTAGCTAGCCGCCGCTGCCTGATGAATCGCGGCTATCGCGTCGAGGGAGCGCAGCGCATCGGCAGCATCAATAACCGGGTTTGCCTCACGGCGAATGACCTGTAAGAAATGACGTAGCTGTAGCGCAAAGGGATCGGCAGATTCGACCGCCAATGTCTCGCACTGTAGCGGATGGAGCCAACCGCTCTCGGCGCCGTAGCGCCACCATTGCATTTGTGGAATGGCCAGCGCGCCCCTTGTTCCGGATATCAGATAGCAATTTTCAGGGGTATGGGCGTAGATCGCATTTTCACCTGAGTTCATTTCCCAACTCCACGGCCCGACGCCGCAATCAGTGAGAACGGCGCTGCCTAACGCGCCGCTGCGAAAGCGTAGATTAACCACCGCGCTGTCTTCATTGACTAAACCGCGGTTGGCATTGGAGGTAAAGGCCTGGACGTTGTCGATTTCACCAAACAGATAACGCATCAGATCGACATCGTGTACCAGGTTTACCAGCAGTGGGCCCGCGCCAGCCTCGCGTCGCCAGCTAACATCAAAATAGTCATCTGGTTTTTGTAAGACCCAATGCGCCGACACGGTGACGATATCTCCCAACTCACCGCTGTCGATCAGCGTTTTGGCGGCAGCAATTAGCGCGTTGTGGCGCCGGTGATGGCCGACCAGTACCGGTACTTGCCTGCATTCGGCGGCGTACACCACTTCACGTGCGCGCGCAGGTGATTCGGCGAGAGGTTTCTCCACCAACACCGGGACATTATGCTCAATACAGGCCAGCGTGCAAGGAACATGCAGCACATTCGGCGTTGCGTTTATTGCCCCATCAGGGCGTGCATCCACTAACATCGCTTCTACGCTGTCGTACCAGGGGACGTTCAATTCAGCGGCTAAAGCTTGCGACTGCGGTGAAGGGTCTGCTACTGCAACCAGCTCCGCTTGTGGGTTATCGCGGATTGTAGCGATGTGCTTGCGCCCAATGGCGCCGGCGCCGATAACGGCAAGGCGGATACGATTCATAAGGAACTCCCGATCGCAGTGGGTGAAGGGATTGCCTGTGATTCGGCATCAGAGGCGAAAAATCCTTTGGCGGCAAGGCCGACCACGGTAATGGCTGCCGGGATGCCGAGGATCAGAAATACGTTGGCAAAACTCAAGTTCAGCGCCATCATTTCGGCTCCGGCAAAGGCGCTAAGAATGGCGCCGATCCGGCCAACGCCGTGCATCCAGCTAGACCCGGTAGCGCGGGCTTGAGTCGGGTAGTAACGCGCGGAAAGCGCATTCATCCCCGTATTCGCGCCGTTCAGACAGGCCCCGCTGATAAACGCCAGCAGGCAAAGCAAGGTGAAACTGGCGGCCGCGTAACCTATCGCCATGGTAAACAGACCGCCGACGGCATAAATAACCCCCAGCGCCCGGTGCGGGTTGATGCGATCCATCAGCCAACCGGCAAACAGTGAGCCGATGGTTCCGCCCGCCTGGTAGAGCGCCGTCATCACCGCCGCCTGGCTAACGGACAATCCAACTTCCTTGACCAGAGAGGGGAGCCAACTACCAAGTATGTAGACCAAAAACAGCCCCATAAAATAGACCAGCCACAGCATCATCGAGCCAAAGCGATAGCGGCGAGAAAGCACGATGCGCATGGCGCTGCCGTGCGCCGATTGCGTGGGCAAGATGAATTTGACGTTATCGCCGACTTGCCCCGGATACAGACGATTGAGTATTGTCCGAATACGCGCCGCCGATGCTTGTTTTACTACCAGGAAACGTACGGATTCCGGGAGCAGCCAAATCAATAACGGGGCGAAGAGCAGCGGCAGAACGCCGCCGAGCGCCATCAATGAATGCCAGCCAAACTGCGGAATCAGCCATGAGGCTGAAAACCCCCCGGCCGCAGCACCGAAAGTAAAACCACAAAAAATAACGGTAATAATAAATGAGCGTTGTCGTTCCGGCGCAT
>CABUCP010000512.1 GCA_902490055.1 uncultured Klebsiella sp.
GTACGCGTTGAATAAGTGCGTAATGCAGGCAAAAAAAACGCCCTGGCCAGTACGGCAGAGCGTTCTTAATTATTTGAAAATTAACTGAATAAACGGGAAATCCAGCTGCGTTTGCTTTTTTCTGCTACCTGAATGGCCTGCTGTGGCTGGGCGGCGATCTCGCCGAGCCCGGCGTTAAAGGCATCGCCAATCGCTTTTAGCGCCTGATGCGCATCGGTGCCGCTGGCCATAAAGTGCAGGCGATGGCCCTGTTTGGCGCCCAGTGATACGACGCGCATCAGATTTTTTGCATCGACAATCGACGATCGTGTATCAAGGTTTTCGACCTGGATTTGCGACTGCCATTGCTTGACGGCCTTCACCAGTACCGCGCTGGGCCGGGCATGCAGGCCGTGCGGATTGCGTAGCGTAAAGGTCGCCTCTTCATCAAAGCGCGGCGGCGGTTCCGGCTCTTCGCCTTCCGCCGGCGCGATATCGCCAGCGAGGATCTCCAGCACCGCCTGCGGGGTATCGGCCCGCGACAGTGCGGCAGGCACCCGATCGTCGCCTAGCGCATGGGTGAGCTGGCGTAAGATATCGAGATGCTCGTTGTCCTGAGCGGCGATACCGACAATCAGGTAGGCAGTTTGCGCTTCGCCCCAGTCAACCCCCTGCGGGCAGGCCAGTACCTTCACGCCGGTTCTTAGCACCGCATCGCGGCTCTGCGGCGTACCGTGGGGAATGGCGATGCCGTTGCCCAGGTAGGTACTGATTTGCCCCTCGCGCTCGCGCATGCCTTCCAGATAGGCTATCCGGGTATGCCCGGCTGCGGTCAGGGCCCCGACGACGCGCTGTAGCGCTTCATCTTTCGTTTTGACCTGGTGATCGAAATGAATATCTGCGGAAGTCAGTTGCATCGTTCGCTCCTTATTTAATGGCGCCGGCAAGCGCCGTCGCTTCCTGAGTGCGTTTTTGCCACAATCGCCAGCATCCCAGCATGAGCGCGCCGCAGGCGGAACCGGCGAGAATACATAGCACCCACATCAGCGGTTTGCTGACCAGCGGCAGGATTAAGAAGCCGCCGTGCGGCGCCGGGACCTGAATATGCAGGCTGTAGCTAAGAACGGCCGAAATTGAGGAGGCGATCATCATCATCGGGATCACCCGCAGCGGATCCTTGGCGGCGAAGGGAATTGCGCCTTCGGTAATGTGCGTGCAGCCAAGGATATAGTTCACCATCCCGGCGGCGCGCTCTTCTTCGCTAAAGCCTTTCGGGAAGAACGTGGTTGCCAGCGCGATCACCAGCGGTGGGGTGATGCAGGCGGCGGAGACGCCGGCCATAAAGAAGTAGTTGCCCTGGCCCAGCAGCAGCGTGCCGGTGACGTAGGCCGCTTTGTTGACCGGGCCGCCGAAGTCGAATGAACACATTGCGCCGACCACAATCCCCAGCAGAATGGGATTAGCTTCCTGCAGAGAGCTAAGCCAGTTCATCATACCGTTGTTGATCGCCGCCACCGGTTGTCCAAGCAGCACCATCATCACGCCAATCACCAGGACGCCAATCAGCGGCATAATAAAGATCGACTTTAACCCTTCATACTGACGCGGCAGGCCGTCAAGCAGACGGCGGATTAGCAGCATAAAGTAACCGGCGGCGAAACCGGCGATGATCCCACCGAGGAACCCGGCGCCGGTGGCGTTTGCCAGCAGGCCGCCGACAAATCCGGCGACCATCCCCGGACGGCCGGAAATGGACCAGGCAATGTAGGCGGTGAACACCGGTACCATGATCGAGAACGCCTGCTGCCCGACCTTCATCAGGGTGGCGGCAATCACGTTATACTGCGCGGAAGTTGGATCGGCGGAGTAGATGCCCCACAGGAAGGATATGGCGATCAAGATCCCGCCGGCCACCACGAAGGGCAGCATATTGGAAACGCCGCTCATCAGATGTTTATAGATCTGCCGGCCGAAGGATTCTTGCGCATATTTTTCTGCGGGATCCGCGGTTGCGGAGATCCCCTGACGGCGTTGCGCCTGACCGCTGACGACTTTATTAATTAATTCTGCCGGGTGATGAATGGCCTCTTTAACCGGCACTTCAATAACCGGAAGGCCATTAAAGCGTTCGGCGTTAACATCTTTATCGGCAGCGATAATCACGCCATAAATATCCTTCAGATCTTCCGGTGTAATGACATTTTCTACGCCGGAAGCGCCGTTGGTTTCAACTTTGATTTCAACGTTTAATTTTTTTGCTGCGGTCTTTAAGGCTTCTTCAGCCATAAACGTATGGGCAATACCTGTAGGGCAGCCGGTAACGGCAATAATCTTTTTCATAATCGGACCTTTATAATTGGACGATCTGAAGTTGTTGTAATAATTCTTGTGTACGGTTTAATTTGCCAAGTCCGGCGGAGGCGGCAACATCAGCGCCGGTGGCGCTGGCCAGCGCCAGGGCGTGGGCGACATCATCTTCGTTAAGCCATTTACTCAGGAAGGCTCCCAGCGCGGCATCGCCGGCGCAGGCCGAGCTGACCAGCTCGATTTTCGGCGCCGAACAGAACCACAGCTGCTCGCCGTTTGAAAAGTAGAGCCCTTGCGCGCCAAGGGTGAGCAGCACGTTGCGGGCCCCGAACTGGTGGAGCGCGCGCATTGCTTCACGTACCTGCTGCGGGCTGCCGACGTCGAGATCGAAGATCTCTTTCAGTTCGTCGTCATTGGGTTTAATCAATAGCGGACGTAGCTCCAGCAGCTGGCGCAGCGTCGGGTGGCTGATATCTAAAATGACTTCACAGCCTTTTTGTTGGCACAATTCCATTATTTCGCTATAGAATCGGCTTTCAATTCCCGGCGGCAGACTGCCGCTGATAACTAAATAATCGCCGGACTCGACGCACTGTAAATGATGAAGAATTTGCTCTTTCCCTTCATCGTTA
>CABUCP010000513.1 GCA_902490055.1 uncultured Klebsiella sp.
TTTAAAGGCCATATCAGGCCAGGTTTACGGTTTCAAAGTTAAGCCAGTAAAACGAGATTGCATGATGAGCGTAATGTTTGATCCTGAAACGGCGATTTATCCTTTCCCGCCAAAACCACAGCCGCTAAACCGCGACGAAAAAGCGTTTTACCGCGAGAAAATTAAACGCCTGCTGCGTGAACGCGACGCCGTGATGGTGGCGCATTACTACACCGATCCCGAAATTCAGCAACTGGCCGAAGAGACCGGCGGCTGTATTGCCGACTCGCTGGAAATGGCGCGTTTTGGCGCTCGCCATTCGGCTTCTACGCTGTTGGTCGCCGGGGTGCGTTTTATGGGGGAAACCGCCAAAATTCTCAGCCCGGAAAAAACCATTCTGATGCCGACGCTCCATGCGGAATGCTCGCTGGATCTCGGCTGCCCGATAGAGGAGTTTAATGCCTTCTGCGACGCCCACCCTGATCGCACCGTAGTGGTCTATGCCAATACCTCAGCGGCGGTAAAAGCGCGCGCCGACTGGGTGGTGACCTCCAGCATCGCCGTGGAACTGATTGAGCACCTTGATAGCCTCGGGCAAAAGATACTTTGGGCGCCGGATCGCCATCTTGGCCGCTATGTACAGCGCCAGACCGGGGCGGACGTATTGTGCTGGCAGGGCGCCTGCATAGTCCATGATGAATTCAAAACCCAGGCGCTGGCGCGTATGAAAGGGCTCTATCCCGACGCCGCGATCCTCGTGCACCCGGAATCACCGCAGGCGATTGTCGACATGGCGGATGCGGTTGGCTCAACCAGCCAACTGATCGCCTCCGCGAAAAGCCTGCCGCAGCGCCAGCTTATCGTGGCTACCGATCGTGGGATCTTCTATAAAATGCAGCAGGCGGTACCGGAAAAAGAGCTGCTGGAAGCACCGACCGCCGGGGAAGGGGCAACCTGCCGCAGCTGCGCCCATTGTCCGTGGATGGCGATGAACGGCCTGAAAGCCATCGCTGATGGGTTAGAGCAGGGCGGCGTTGAACATGAAATTCATGTTGCTGAGACATTGCGTCGCGGCGCATTAATTCCGCTTAACCGGATGCTTGAATTTGCGGCTACACTACGGGGATAACTCATTATCGCGTTGCGTTACGCTTAGGGGATAAAATGGATTTTTTCAGTACGCAGAATATTTTAGTTCACATACCCATCGGCGCTGGTGGCTATGATCTGTCGTGGATTGAGGCGGTGGGCACCATCGCCGGGCTGCTGTGCATCTGGCTGGCAAGTCTGGAGAAGATTAGCAACTATGCCTTCGGGCTGGTTAACGTCACGCTATTTGCGATTATTTTCTTCCAGATCCAGCTGTACGCCAGCCTGCTGCTGCAGCTGTTTTTCTTCGCAGCTAACGTTTATGGCTGGTATGCGTGGTCACGCCAGACCAGCAATAATGAAGCTGAACTGAAAATTCGCTGGCTGCCGCTGCCAAAAGCGCTGGCCTGGCTGGCGGGCTGCGTGGTGGCTATCGGCCTGATGACGGTGTTTATTAACCCGGTATTTGCTTTCCTGACCCGCATCGCCGTCAACCTGATGCAAATGCTCGGGCTGCAGGTGGCGATGCCGACGCTGGAACCGGATGCTTTCCCATTCTGGGATTCCTGCATGATGGTGCTGTCGATTGCCGCGATGGTGCTAATGACGCGTAAATACGTTGAGAACTGGCTGCTGTGGGTCATTATCAACGTCATCAGCGTGGTGATTTTCGCCCTGCAAGGGGTATACGCGATGTCGCTGGAATATCTACTGTTGACGTTTATTGCCCTGAACGGCAGCCGGATGTGGATTAACAGCGCGCGTGAGCGGGGTTCTCACGCGCTTTCACGTTAATGGTGATGATGATGCTCATGTCCGGAATGCGCCAGATTCAGGTGGCATTCCGGGCCGCTGCAGGGCCGATATTCCATCTGTACCGTCACATGCTCAATTTCATATTTATGCTCAAGAAAATGCTGGATGCTATCAAGTAGCGCATCGTGATCGTGGGGCGGCACGACCTGCACGTGTAGCGTCATCACCGGCTTTTCACCCACCAGCCAGACGTGAACGTGGTGGACGTCGCGGACTTCAGGAATTGAGCGGCGTAAATCGCGGCTTAAAGCTTCAACGTCCAGCGAGCGCGGCGCTCCCTCCAACAACTCATTCATACTCTCCTGCAGCAGTCGCCAGGCGCTACGCAGCACTAAGCACGACACCAGCACGGAAAGGATAGGGTCAATTGGCGTCCAGCCGGTGGTGAGGATCACGATTGCGGCCACAATGGCGCCGACGGATCCCAACAAATCACCCAGTACGTGCAGCGCCGCCGCGCGGACGTTGAGATTACTTTCGGCGCTGCCGCGGTGCAGGATCCAGAAGGCGAGGATATTGGCCAGCAGGCCGGCGACCGCGATAATCATCATCGTTTTGCCGGCGACGGGCTGTGGATGGTTAAAGCGCTGTATTGCTTCCCAGAAGATGAAAATAGTAATCACCACCAGCGCGATGGCGTTGACGAAGGCGGCGAGGGTAGTCAAACGCAGCCAGCCGAAGGTATGGCGACTGTTCGGCGGACGGCTGGCAAAGCGTACCGCCAACAGGGCAAAGAGCAGGGCGGCAGAGTCGGTGAGCATGTGTCCCGCGTCGGCCAGCAGGGCTAGCGAGCCGGAGACCACGCCGCCGATAGCTTCAATAACCATAAAGCCGGCGGTTACGATGAAGGCCCAAAGCAGTCGGTTGGCGTTACTGTTTTTGCCAGCAGGGGTCGGTGAATGCGCCATGATGTCATCCCTTAATAGTTATCATTATTACACTATGACATCTTACCCAAATTCAGCGAACAAAGGGATCAAGGTGAATGTTTACCACCTTGATCCCATGTGTTACCCGCTTGTTTCAATTACTGC
>CABUCP010000514.1 GCA_902490055.1 uncultured Klebsiella sp.
AGCGTATTGCCAGCGAGCGTTGAGTCACTCATATAACTCCTTAAAGCCAATAAAACCGACCGCAATTGCAGGTTGGCGTATTCGGGCCTGCTCAGAAAATATCCCCCCTCTTTATCATTATTGGCTTCATGGCCTGAGGGTTTGTTCGGGTACAAAGGGAATGATTCTGAGAACGTAATAAACCGCCGGGGACGGTACCAGCAGCACAATATGTAACCGCAGCGCTGATTGGTGATTAAATTTATGTTAATTTAGTGTTAGTAGAAAATGACTTTTTATCAGCAAGCTATAACCCTGAGTTAACTGTCCATGAAACTGCGCCATCTGGAAATCTTCCATGCCGTGATGACTTGCGGCTCTCTCTCACGTGCGGCGGAATCGCTGAATATCTCCCAGCCAGCCGCCAGTAAAGCGTTAAAAAACGCCGAGCTTAAGCTCGGTTTTAATCTCTTTCAGCGGGTGCGTGGCAAACTGCTGCCAAGTAGCGAAGCGCTCACACTTTTTGAAAAAGCGCAGAGCATTTATCAGGACCTCGATAACCTGCGCCTGCTGGCTGATAATCTGGCCCGCGATCCGCGCGCCAAAATCACTTTAGGCTGTCTGCCAAGCCTGGGTTTAAGCCTGGTGCCGGAACTGGTGACCGATTTTTATCAGCAAAACAGCAATCTGGTGATGACTTTAACCACCGAGCATACTGAGACATTGGTCAAGAAACTGGATCTACGCGAAATAGATTTAGCGCTGACGCTGCAGCCGGTACAGCAGGGTGAAATCATCACCACCCTGATCGCCGAAGTCCCGCTGGTCTACATCGACCGCGACTATCGACAGGGCGCGGTCGATATCAGCCAAATCGATCAGCAACGTTGGATCTCGCCGGGGCCGCACTCGCTCTCCGCCGCCATCGCCACCCGCCGCGACTTTTCGACAACCCGGCTTAATGTGCAGACCTACTACATGGCGACAGAATTCGTGAAGCGCGGCATCGGCTGTAGCATTACCGATATATTCTCGGCGCGGCATAATCTGTCGTCGGAGATGATCCATCCCATTACGCCGCCGATGAAGATCAACCTCTGCCTGCTGCGTCGCGCCGATGTTTCACTAAGCCCGATTACGCAAAAATTCGTCGATTTCCTGTGTAACCAACTGCGCCAACAGCTCAAAGACATTAACCTGCAGTTATACCCTGAACATAAAAAGTCAATTGCGCCGCTGGGGTAAATGCTTTGACATAACCGCAATGCATTTATCAGCGGTGGATATATCAGGTTATGAAAAAACGCATTGTGATTATCGGCGGCGGCGTGGTGGGACTGGCCACCGCCTGGGTATTAATTAAGAGCGGTCACCAGGTCCAGATCCTGGAGCGCAACGCCGAGCCGGGTAGTGCAACCAGTTTTGCCAACGGCGGACAATTAAGCTACCGCTACGTCGCGCCGCTAGCCGACCGCGGCGTGCCGCTGCAGGGAATTAAGTGGATGGGTAAAGCCGACTCGCCGCTAAATATGCGCCTGCAGATGTCTTTCCAGCAGTGGCGCTGGCTGCTGCAGTTCCTGCGCGCCTGTAATAGCCAGAGCAATAAAATCAACGGCGACCATATTTTGCGCCTGTCGCTGCTCAGCCGCCAGGTGATGCAGTCGTGGCGGGATGACGATAATCTCGCCGATTTTCATTGGCGGCGCTCCGGTAAGCTGATCGTCCATCGCCGGGAGTATGATTTTGCAAAAGCGGCAAAAGGAATTAACCCGCAGTACCAGCATGCGTTGAGCGCTGGAGCCTGCCTGCAGCTGGAGCCGGCGCTGAAACACATCAGCGATTCGCTACAGGGCGGGATTTATTCGCCGGGAGACGAAACGGCTGACTGCCATAAGTTCTGCCTCGCGCTGCTCGATAAACTCAACGCCAGCGGTAATTTCAGCCTGCTCACCCACTGCGAGGTACTGCATCTCAATAAACGCGACCAGCGCATCAGTTCACTGGAGACCAGCCGCGGTACGATTACCGGCGATGATTATGTCGTTGCTGCCGGTAATGGCAGCGGCCCGCTGCTGGGTCACCTGGGGGTACGCGTACCGCTGTGCGCGCTGAAGGGTTACAGCCTGACCCTTCCCTATCCGGAGCAGGCCGGTATCGCGCCTGATATCAGCGTGACCGACTACGGGCATAAAATCGTTTACGCGCGCCTTGGCGAACAACTGCGCATCGCGGCGATGGTGGATATCGGCTACGACGGCGATGAACTTCGCGCCAGCCGTGTCCAGGCGCTGAAAAAAATCGTCGCCGACAGCTTTCCTGAGCTTAAAGGGCTGGATACGGCTGAAGCCTGGACCGGAATGCGGCCGTCAACGCCAGCCGGACCGCCGATGCTGGGGCGCGCCGGGTACCAGAATTTGTGGATGAACCTCGGCCAGGGCAGCCTTGGATTTACTCTCGCGGCCGGCAGCGCGGTGGTGCTGGGAGCATTACTGGATGGTGAAGCGCCGGCAATTTCTTTAGATGGTCTGACATGGAAACAATCCGCATGACAATTATTCGTAATAACCCGCAACCCCGTCTTTCCGCCAGCGTCGAGTACGGGAATTTGCTGTTCCTTTCCGGACAGACGCCGAAAAGCAGCGTCGATGACGTTGCGCTGCAAACCCGCGAAGTTCTGGAGAAAATCGATGCTCTGCTGGCCGCCGCCGGTAGCGACAAGCAGCACATTCTGTCAGCACAAATTTGGCTGAAGAACATCTCCCGCGATTTCGCCGCGTTTAATGACGTCTGGGTAGCGTGGATGCCGGAAGGCCATAGTCCTGCGCGCGCGGCGGTTCAGGCCGAGATGGCGCGGCCGGATATCCTGGTGGAAATCATGGTCACCGCGGTAAAAGCGTAAGAAATACCGATAAGAAAAAAGGCCGCATAGCGGCCTTT
>CABUCP010000515.1 GCA_902490055.1 uncultured Klebsiella sp.
GTTTGATTTCTACGGCTATATTGATGCTCCGGTCTTCTTTGGTGGTAACAGCACCGCGAAGGGTATCTGGAACAAAGGCTCCCCGCTGTTTATGGAGATCGAGCCGCGCTTCTCTATCGATAAACTGACCAATACCGACCTGAGCTTCGGGCCGTTCAAAGAGTGGTACTTCGCCAACAACTATATCTACGATATGGGCCGCAATGACTCCCAGGAGCAGAGCACCTGGTATATGGGTCTGGGTACCGACATCGATACCGGTCTGCCAATGAGCCTGTCGCTGAACATCTACGCGAAATACCAGTGGCAGAACTACGGCGCGTCCAACGAAAACGAATGGGACGGCTACCGCTTCAAAGTGAAATACTTCGTTCCGCTGACCGACCTGTGGGGCGGCTCGCTGAGCTATATCGGCTTCACCAACTTCGACTGGGGTTCTGACCTCGGCGACGACAACTTCTATGATATGAACGGTAAGCACGCGCGTACCAGCAACTCTATCGCCTCCAGCCACATCCTGGCGCTGAACTACGCGCACTGGCACTACTCCATCGTCGCACGTTACTTCCATAACGGCGGCCAGTGGGCTGATGATGCTAAGCTGAACTTCGGCGACGGCGACTTCAGCGTTCGCTCTACCGGCTGGGGTGGTTACTTCGTCGTAGGTTACAACTTCTAATTGCTGATACAGCAAGACAGCGCCCGGGCCGCGTTTTACGCCGTCCGGGCGTTTTTTTATCGATCCTCACATCTCACCTTGCGTAAAAAATCGCTTAACGATCGGTCGGCGCACTCGCTGAAGCGGCGTTCGGTCGCCCTCACCTGCAGGCAGCGGTCGAGACGGAAATTGCGATAATCATTGCGCAGCTCGCACCATGCCACCAGTAGCCAGCGTTCGCCCCAAAAAAACAGGCCCAGCGGCTGCACTTCGCGTTGCGTCACCTGGCCGGACTCATCCTGATAATCCAGATGCAGTACCCGTTGGCCGGACACCGCCTGGTGGATCGCGTCAAAATGGGTTTTGGCGTAACGCTGCGCGCCAAGATCCGGAGCAAAGAGCCGGGTCTGCTCCGCTTTGCGCCGCCGCTCTTCCGGCAGAATCGCCAACATTTTTTCCTGCGCCGACTCCAGCGATTGCGATAGCGCGTCGCCGCCCCAGGTTTTCAGTAAGCGAATCGCGGCTATCAGCGCCTCAGATTCTTTGCTTGTCAACATCAGCGGCGGCAGGTCGTAGCCCGCCAGCAGACGATAGCCGCTCCCTGCCTCCCCTTCAACCGGGACGCCGGAAAGCGAAAGGTCGCGAATATCGCGATAGACGGTACGCTCCGACACGCCCAACCGCTCCGCCAGCAGCGCCGCGGTGGTTAGCCGCCTGCCACGCAGGATCTGGACAATCTGAAATAAACGGTCGGCGCGTCGGGTCATTTTTCGCTTCGCTAAATAGTCAGGTTATGCTGGTTGATGCAAACCTACGCGGTTGCCTTCGCTATCGGTAAACAGGGCGATGGTGCCAATATCATTCGGCAGCGCCAGCGGGCCAAATACGCACGCTCCGCCCGCCGAAGCGACGCGGTCAAGCGTCGCGGCAAGGTTGTCGGTATGCAGATAAATAATAGCGCCCTGCGGCGAAGGCGCGATACCGTCAAATTTAGCCAGCGCGCCGCCGGTCGCCGGATCCTGGTGCGGGAACACCGCGAGGTCGGCGCAATCCATGGTTTCACGACGCAGCGTCGTCTGCATTACCGGCTCATAAAACGCGACGGCGCGATCCATATCAGCGACCGGAATTTCAAACCAGTTAATCACGTTGTTCATACTTCCTCCAGCTCGTTAGTGAGTTCAGAAGCAGTGTACGAGAGGGCTCCTGACAGCATACTGTCAGCAGGTTTCTGACGGGCAAAAAAAATCCCGGCCATCGAGGCCGGGATTGCTTTATATCAACTGAACCGGATTACGGCAGAATAGACGGCTGATCCGCCCCTTCTTTTTCGACCTTCTGCTGGATCAGATGCTCGCGCTTCATGCCCAGTTTCAACGCCAGCGCGGACGCAACGTAGATAGAAGATGCCGTACCGATGGATACACCAATCAGCATGGTCAGCGAGAAGCCTTCCAGAATCGGGCCGCCGAAGAGGAACAGCATCAGGATCACCATCAAGGTGGTACCTGAGGTGATCAAAGTACGGTGCAGCGTCTGGGTCAACGACACGTTAAAGATTTCGTACGGCGTGCCGCGACGGATCTTACGGAAGTTTTCACGGATACGGTCCGATACCACGATACTATCGTTCAGCGAGTAACCAATAACCGACATCAACGAAGCGACGATGGTCAGGTCAATCTCGATATGGAACAACGACAGCACGCCCATGGTAATCACCACGTCGTGCGCCAGTGCGATAACCACCCCTGCCGCCAGACGCCATTCAAAGCGGAAGCCGACATAGATAAGGATACACACCAGCGCCGCGATCAGCGCCAGGGCGCCAGTTTGCGCAAGATCCGCGCCCACGCTCGGGCCAACGAACTCAATACGTTTAACCGTCGCGCTTTGGCTGGTCGATTCGTTAATGACGTTAACGACCTTGCTGCCCAGCTCCTGGCTGCCGTTGGCATCGTGCACCGGCGGCATACGCACCATGATGTCGCGGCTGCTGCCGAAGTTCTGCAACTGCGGCTCTTCAAAGCCCGCTTTCTGCAGCGCGTCGCGCATCTGGTCCATATCAACCGGTTTTTCGAGGGTAATTTCAATCACCGTACCGCCGGTGAAATCCAGACCCCAGTTAAACCCGCGGACGCCGATAATGGCGATCGACACGATCAGCAGAAAACCTGAAATGCCGAAGGCCCAGTAGTCCCAGCGCATAAAGTCCCAGACTTTACGGCCATGGTTCAATTGTTCAACAGTA
>CABUCP010000516.1 GCA_902490055.1 uncultured Klebsiella sp.
ACTGGAACCTCAAGGCAAAAACAGTTTGTTGAATGCTGGCGGTACCGTTCTGAATATTTTGTGGTTCATGTTCTTTGGCTGGTGGCTGTGCCTGATGCATATCTTTAGCGGTATCGCGCAATGTCTGACCATCATCGGTATCCCGGTCGGGATCGCCAACTTTAAAATCGCCGCTATTGCACTTTGGCCGGTAGGACGCCGCGTAGTCTCCGTTGAAACCGCTCGCGCCGCGCGCGAAGCCAACGCCCGCCGCCGCTTTCAGTAATCGTACGGAACACCGTTATGTTAAGCCCCCTGCTTCGCCGTTACACATGGAACAGCGCCTGGTTATATAACGCCAGGATTTTTATCGCGCTTTGCGGCACCACGGCAGTGCCATGGTGGATAGGCGAAGTTAAACTCACCATTCCCCTCACCCTCGGCGTCGTTGCTGCCGCATTGACCGATCTCGACGATCGCCTTGCGGGACGGTTACGTAACCTGGCTATAACCCTGGTCTGCTTTTTTATTGCCTCCGCCTCGGTGGAATTACTCTTTCCGTGGCCATGGCTATTTGCCATCGGTTTAACCCTGTCCACTACCGGCTTTATTTTGCTCGGCGGCTTGGGGCAGCGCTACGCCACCATCGCATTTGGCGCTTTACTGATAGCCATATACACCATGCTGGGAGTTACGCTTTACAACAGCTGGTATTTGCAGCCGCTCTTTTTGCTGGCCGGCGCCATCTGGTACAACATATTGACCCTCGCCGGACATCTTATTTTCCCGATCCGCCCGCTTCAGGACAACCTGGCCCGCAGCTATGAACAGCTGGCGCATTACCTGGAACTGAAATCGCGGCTGTTCGATCCGGATATTGAAGATGAAAGCCAGGCACCGCTATACGATCTGGCGCTTGCCAACGGCAAGCTGGTCGCCACGCTTAATCAAACCAAAGCATCTCTGCTTACACGCCTGCGCGGAGACCGCGGGCAACGCGGCACCCGCCGTACCCTGCAGTACTATTTCGTCGCCCAGGATATTCATGAACGCGCCAGTTCATCGCATATTCAATATCAGACGCTGCGCGATCATTTCCGCTACAGCGACGTGATGTTCCGCTTCCAGCGGATGCTGTCGATGCAGGCGCAAGCGTGCCAGAAACTCTCCCGCGCGATTCTTTTACGCGTCCCCTATCAGCATGATGCGCACTTTGAACGCGCGTTTATGCATCTCGACGCCGCCCTGGATCGCGTACGCGCCAGCGGCGCGCCGCAAGAACAAATCAAGGCGCTGGGCTTTCTGCTCAATAACCTACGCGCTATTGATGCACAACTGGCCACCATAGAATCAGTACAAACCAGCGTGCTCGCCAGCAACCACACCGAAAACCAGCTCTCAGACGATCGCCCCAGCGGTTTTAGCGATATCTGGCTACGTTTGCGTAGCAACATGACGCCGGAATCGGCGCTGTTCCGCCACGCGGTGCGAATGTCGCTGGTACTGTGCGCGGGCTACGCCTTCATACAATTTACCGGGCTTAACCACGGCTACTGGATTTTGCTTACCAGCCTGTTTGTCTGCCAGCCAAACTATAACGCCACCCGACACCGACTGGCGCTAAGGATTATCGGTACATTGATCGGCGTCGCCATCGGCCTGCCGGTGCTGCTGCTGGTACCCTCCGTTGAAGGCCAACTGCTGCTGATTGTTCTGACCGGGGTACTGTTTTTTGCCTTTCGCAACGTCCAGTATGCGCATGCCACCATGTTTATCACCCTGCTGGTATTGCTGTGCTTTAACCTGCTGGGCGAAGGCTTTGAAGTCGCATTACCGCGTATCCTCGATACCCTCATTGGCTGCGCCATCGCCTGGGCGGCAGTGACCTTTATCTGGCCAGACTGGAACTTCCGCAATCTACCCCGCGTGTTGGATCAGGCCATCAACGCCAACTGCCGTTACCTGGATGCGATTCTTGAGCAATATCACCAGGGTCGCGATAACCGCCTTGCGTATCGCGTTGCCCGGCGCAACGCGCACAACCGGGATAGCGAACTGGCGTCAGTGGTATCAAACCTGTCGACAGAGCCCAAGGCCGACGCCGAAATGCGTGAAACCGCATTCCGTCTGCTGTGCCTCAACCATACTTTCACCAGCTATATTTCAGCGCTGGGGGCGCACAGGGAAAAACTGACGACCCCGGAGATACTCGCGTTGCTGGATGACGCGGTCTGCTACGTTGATGATGCTCTACACCACACGCCGGCAGACGAGCAACGAGTTCAGCACGCCCTCAACAACCTGCAGGCGCGTATTCAGCACGTCGAACCACGGGCCGATAGCAAAGAGCCGTTGGTGTTGCAACAGGTCGGTCTGCTGCTCGCGCTGCTGCCGGAAATATGCCGTCTGCAGCGCCGCGTTGCCGGTCAACCAGAGTAATCCTCTACACCGTATCCTTGCTGATTCGCCCACTCCCGTAGCTCCTGGCGCCGCTGCGCCGGGAGCGCGGCGGCGTGGATCCCGGCAATCGCCCCAGCCAGAGACTCAAGTACGTTGATCGACAGCCCCTTATTCTGCTCTCGCAATTTTAACCAGCTCTTTTCCGCACCGGCATCACGTAGCATCTGCGCATCAGCAATGCCGGCATGGATCAGCATCAATTCCATGTGAAAGCTAATGTTCGGCAAATCCTTTAGCCTGGTGGAATCACGCTGATGCTGCTTTTCTCTCCGTGCCGTGTGCAACGACAGTTCTGACAAGTGGAAAAGCATTTCACTGTCCCGCCATAACCCTTCATCGATGCGATAATATTTCAGCGCAACCGGACGACCGTTCTTACGCATGGTGAGCATCGGGCTTTGATGCTCAACGCGGTATGCCGCACTTTGTTCGCAAACGCGAAGATATATTTCGCCCTCTGTCACCATG
>CABUCP010000517.1 GCA_902490055.1 uncultured Klebsiella sp.
CCGGCAAAACAACGTTATTCAATCAGTTAACCGGCGCGCGCCAGCGCGTGGGCAACTGGGCGGGGGTAACCGTTGAGCGTAAAGAGGGCGCGTTCAATACCACCGACCATCAGGTTACCCTGGTCGACCTGCCGGGGACCTATTCCCTGACGACGATCTCCTCGCAGACCTCGCTCGATGAACAAATTGCCTGCCACTATATTCTCAGCGGCGACGCCGACCTGCTGATTAACGTCATCGATGCCTCAAACCTTGAGCGTAACCTGTACCTGACCCTGCAACTGCTGGAGCTGGGCATCCCCTGCGTCGTGGCGCTGAACATGTTAGATATCGCGGAAAAGCAGCAAATCCGCATCGACGTCGACGCGCTGGCCGCCCGTCTCGGCTGCCCGGTTATCCCGCTGGTCTCAACCCGCGGACGCGGTATCGAAGCGCTGAAAATGGCGCTCGACCGCCATGAGCAAAATCAGCCGCTGGAGCTGGTGCACTACCCGCAATCTCTGCAGCGTGAAGCCGATATGCTGGCGCAGGAAATGCCTGCTGATATGCCGCTGCGCCAGCGCCGCTGGCTGGGCCTGCAGATGCTGGAAGGCGATATTTATAGCCGCGCCTTTGCCGGCGACGCTGCCGACAAACTGGATCTGGCGCTGGCTAATCTTAGCGGCGAGATGGACGACCCGGCGCTGTATATCGCCGATGCCCGCTATCAAAGCATTGCCGCAGTTTGCGACGCCGTCAGTAATACCCTGACCGCCGAGCCGAGCCGCTTTACCACGGCAATGGATAAAATTATCCTAAACCGCTTCCTCGGTTTACCGATCTTCCTGTTCGTGATGTACCTGATGTTCCTGCTGGCTATCAACATCGGCGGCGCGCTGCAGCCGATTTTCGACGCCGGCTCGGTGGCTATCTTCATCCACGGGATCCAGTGGCTGGGCTACACCCTGCACTTCCCGGACTGGCTGACCGTGTTCCTCGCCCAGGGGCTGGGCGGCGGCATCAATACCGTGCTGCCGCTGGTACCGCAGATCGGCATGATGTACCTGTTCCTCTCCTTCCTTGAGGATTCCGGGTATATGGCGCGCGCGGCCTTCGTGATGGACCGCCTGATGCAGGCGTTAGGGCTGCCGGGGAAATCCTTCGTGCCGCTGATCGTCGGTTTCGGCTGTAACGTGCCTTCCGTCATGGGCGCCCGTACGTTGGATGCGCCGCGTGAACGTCTGATGACCATCATGATGGCGCCGTTTATGTCCTGCGGCGCGCGACTGGCGATTTTCGCCGTCTTCGCCGCCGCCTTCTTCGGCCAGAACGGCGCGTTAGCGGTCTTCTCGCTGTACGTACTGGGCATCGTAATGGCGATCCTCACCGGCCTGATGCTCAAATACACCATCATGCGCGGCGAAGCCTCGCCGTTCGTGATGGAGCTGCCGGTGTATCATGTACCGCATATCAAGAGCCTGATTATCCAGACCTGGCAGCGCCTGAAAGGCTTCGTTCTGCGTGCCGGTAAAGTGATTGTCATTGTCAGCATTTTCCTCAGCGCGCTGAACAGCTTCTCGCTGAGCGGCAAAGTGGTCGATAACATCAACGATTCAGCGCTGGCTTCGGTTAGCCGGGTGATTACCCCGGTGTTTAAACCGATTGGCGTGCATGAAGATAACTGGCAGGCAACCGTCGGCCTGTTTACCGGCGCGATGGCGAAAGAAGTGGTGGTAGGGACCCTGAACACCCTCTATACCGCAGAAGATATCCAGAACGAAGAGTTTAACCCGCAGGAGTTTAGCCTTGGCGACGAGTTGTTAGCCGCCGTTGATGAAACCTGGCAGGGCCTGAAAGATACCTTCAGCCTGAGCGTGCTGGCGAACCCGATTGAAGCGAGCAAAGGCGATGGCGAAATGGAAACCGGCGCGATGGGCGTAATGGGCAGCAAGTTCGGCAGCGCTGCCGCCGCGTACAGCTACCTGATCTTCGTCCTGCTCTACATTCCTTGTATTTCCGTGATGGGAGCCATTGCCCGCGAATCCAGCCGCGGCTGGATGATGTTCTCGGTGCTGTGGGGGCTTAATATCGCCTACTCGCTGTCAACGCTCTACTACCAAACCGTGAGCTTTAGCCAGCACCCGCGTTACAGCCTGGTATGCATTCTGGCGGTCATTCTGTTCAACGTGGTGGTCTTTGGCCTGCTGCGTCGGGCGCGGAGCCGGGTAGACGTTTCGCTGCTGGCGACGCGTAAAACCCCGAGCTCCTGCTGCCAGAGCCCAGCCGGCGACTGTCACTAAGGAGTTCTCATCATGGCATCGTTAATAGAAGTTCGCGATATGCTGGCCCTGCAGGGGCGCATGGAGGCCGCGCAGCTGAGCGCGCGTCTGTGTACGCCTCAGCCGCTGATCGACGCCATGTTGAGCCGCCTGGAAGCGATGGGGAAAGCGGTAAAAATAACCGAAGATGCCGATGGTTGTCTTTCCGGCAGTTGTAAAAGCTGCCCGGAAGGTAAAGCCTGCCTGCGCGAGTGGTGGTCTTTGCGCTGAATGGGCATCCCCGGATAGCGGCTAGCGCCTTATCCGGGCTACTCAACGGTACGGAGCCGTAGCCCTGCTAAGCGTAGCGCCAGCAGGGAACATCCCCGGATGGCGGTTAGCACCTTATCCGGGGAGTATCTGATTTACTTATAAACGTCGGCGTTTGCGTGAACCGTCTTCTCGTTCTTCTCGCCGGCGATCACCACGAAATACTTACCGCCCAGCTCATCCGCTTTCTTCGACAGATCGCGCTTCGCGTCCATCGGCGACGTAGTTCGGGAAGTCGTAATGCTGCCGACCTTGGTCAGATTCATCTTCGCGACTTCATCTTTCTGAATCTCTTTCGCCGCAAACGCGCCAAAAGAAAGGGAGCCTATCACCAGAGA
>CABUCP010000518.1 GCA_902490055.1 uncultured Klebsiella sp.
TCATATACTCACCAAACGCGCCGTTTTCGCCGATACTTTAGCGAGATGGGTTACTTTTTTGTGTCAGGAGCTTCCATGTCACTACCGTTCAAACCCCATATCATCGCCCTGCTCTGCAGCGCCGGCTTACTCGCGGCGGCGGGAACGCTATATGTTAAAAGTCGTACCCCAGAAACTATCGCCGAACCTCCGGTGGCGGCTCAGCCTGCAGCGGCGCCAGCGCCTGCCGCCGCCCAGCCGGTAGCGGCCACCTATACTCAGGCGCAAATTGACCAATGGGTGGCGCCAATCGCACTCTATCCGGACAGTTTGCTGTCACAGGTACTCATGGCCTCTACCTACCCGGATAACGTCATGCAGGCGGTGCAGTGGTCGCAGGATAACCCATCGATGAAAGGCGATGTGGCCGTTCAGGCGGTAGCCAGTCAGCCGTGGGATCCTAGCGTGAAATCTCTCGTCGCCTTCCCCGCCCTGCTGGCGATGATGGGCGAAAATCCCCCGTGGGTGGAGAACCTCGGTAACGCGTTCCTGGCGCAACCGCATGATGTGATGGATTCAGTACAGCGTCTGCGCGCCATTGCTCAGCAGACCGGGACGCTGAAATCCACGCCGCAGCAGAAAGTGATTGTGACCACGCCAGCGCCTGCAGCCTCAACATCATCCGCAAGCCGTACCGTATCAACGTCCACCACCACCGCGGGGACGGCGCCTTCGCAGATCATTAAAATCGAACCGGCCAATCCGGAAGTGGTATACGTCCCAAGCTATAACCCCTCCACCGTCTACGGCAGCTGGCCAAATAGCGCTTATCCGCCGGTTTACCTGCCGCCGCCTCCCGGAGAGCAGTTTACCGACAGCTTCGTCAAAGGTTTCGGTTACAGCCTCGGCGTCGCCACCACCTGGGCGCTGTTTAGTAGCATCGACTGGGATCATCATGATGATGATTACTACCATCATGATGACGATTACCATCACGGCGGTTACCAGCATAACGGCGATAACATCAATATTAATGTGAATAATTTCAACCACATTACCGGGCAGAATCTGCCAGGCAATCACGTTAACTGGCAGCACAACCCCGCCTATCGCGGCAACGTGCCTTATCCAAATAACACCGTTTCCCAACGCTTCCATCAGACCAACGTCCCGGGCGGGCTCAGCGCCACGCAGCATGCGCCGGTCGATCGCAGCGCTCAGCGCCAGGCGGCGATGAACCAGCTGCAACATCCCAACGCGTCGGTCGCCGCTGCAGGCAACCTGGCGGCGAACAATGCCTCGCGCGACGCTCAGCGTCAGGCGGCTTCGCAACAGTTGAAGCAGGTCACGCAGCGTAGCAACTACCGCGGCTACGACAGCACGCCGACGCCTGCCAAACAGCAGCGTCGCGAAGCGGCGAAAACGCAGTTGCAACATCCGACACAGCAGCAGCAACAGCATCGCGAAGCCGTGAAGAGCCACGTGCAGAATCCAACGCCCCAGCAGCAACAGCGCCGCCAGCAGATCCAATCCGCGACTCCGGCTCAGCGTCAGCAAACGGTAAGCCACCTGCGCGCTAACGCCCTGAGCGGCAATGAAAGTCGCTCGCCTTCCTGGCAATCACAGCAGGAACGCGGGCTACAGAGCCGTCATGTGTCCGGCTTAAGCAGCGAGCAGCGTAGCGCAGGCAGAGAGCGTCTTTCCGAACACCATGAATTGCGTCGTCGCTGAGGATGAGCAGATGAGAAAACCACTACAGATTGCCCTATTCACGTTAATGCTGTCGCCGTTCGCCGCCTTCGCCCAGCAGCAGTTCGCCACGCCGGAACAGGCAGCCAGCGCGCTGGCCGACGCGCTCGGGCAGCATAACGACGCCGCGCTGACCAGCCTGCTTGGCGATAACTGGCAGCAGTTTTTGCCCTCTGACGGCATCGACCCCAATGCCGTCGATCGTTTTCAGCGCGACTGGCGGGTGAAGCACGTCATCGTACAGCAGGGAAATAACGCCTGGCTTGATGTCGGCAGCGAAGCCTGGCGGCTACCAATCCCTATCGTTAAAGAGGCGCAAGGCTGGCGCTTTGATATGGCCGCCGGCGAGGATGAAATTCTGACCCGCGCCATCGGCCGTAATGAGCTATCGGCGATTGCTGCTATGCACGCCTACGTTGATGCGCAGCAGGATTACTACCAGCTGAATCATCGCTGGGCGCAGAAGATAATGAGCAGCGAAGGTCAAAAGGATGGACTGTACTGGCCGACGTCGCCGGGTGAAACCCCAAGCCCCCTTGGCCCAGCCTTTAGCCCAACGGAGCCGGGCGCCGGCTATCATGGCTATCGCTTCCGTATCATCGCCGATAGCGATAATCAGGGCGTTGCTCTGCTGGCCTGGCCGGTAGAATGGGGAGCGACCGGGGTGATGAGTTTTATGATCGATCAGAAGGATAAGGTTTATCAGGCCAACCTGGGCGAGGAGAGCGCCACTAAAGCGCAGGCGATCACGCGTTTTGCCCCTGAATCAGATGCCGGCTGGCAGGCGGTTAACCAATAAAAAAATGCCCGGTTGCGCGATAGCAACCGGGCACTCTCATTCACTTAGCCCTGATGCGGCATCAGCGAAGGATATCCCGCAAAGGCCGGTTTTGCGCTGGTCAACGCCGCTTCATCAGAGCTGATGCTTCCCGAGTTCGCTGCCCACACGCCTTCATTGGTCTTCGTTATCAGCTGATGCTGCGCATTGAGATTCTGCCCCATCGCCGCAATATGGGTACTTTCGGTACCGCCGCTGTTTGCCGCCCATGGAATGGTTGCATCAGCCGCACAGGCCATACCGGATACTAACGTCGTGGCTAACAGCGCCGTGGTTACAAAGCGTTTCATCTCACACCTCACATACATAATTAACTGACTACTAGTTTAGTGAGTG
>CABUCP010000519.1 GCA_902490055.1 uncultured Klebsiella sp.
GTCAATGCGGCAATCCTTGAGCAACTCGACTCAGATGTTCAGCTTATCAATCAGTTAGGCTATTACATCGTCAGTGGGGGTGGGAAGCGTATTCGTCCGATGATCGCTGTGCTCGCCGCTCGCGCGGTTGGCTATCAGGGGGATGCGCACGTCAATATTGCCGCGCTGATCGAATTTATTCATACCGCGACCCTGCTGCATGACGACGTTGTCGACGAGTCCGATATGCGTCGCGGCAAGGCCACGGCCAATGCGGCATTCGGCAACGCCGCCAGCGTTTTGGTCGGCGACTTTATCTACACTCGAGCCTTCCAGATGATGACCCGTCTTGGTTCGCTGAAAGTGCTGGAAGTCATGTCGGAAGCCGTTAACGTCATCGCCGAAGGCGAAGTGCTGCAGTTGATGAACGTCAACGACCCGGATATCACCGAAGAAAACTACATGCGGGTGATTTACAGCAAAACCGCGCGTCTCTTCGAAGCGGCTTCGCAGTGTTCCGGCATTTTAGCCGGCTGCAGCGCGGAAGAAGAACAGGCTCTGCAGGATTATGGTCGTTATCTCGGCACCGCGTTCCAGTTGATTGACGATTTGCTGGATTACAGCTCAGACGGCGAGCGCCTGGGGAAAAACGTCGGCGATGACCTGAACGAAGGAAAACCGACGCTGCCGCTGCTGCATGCCATGCGTCACGGTACCCCCGATCAGGCAGCCATGATTCGCGGCGCTATCGAACAGGGTAATGGCCGCCATCTGCTTGATGCCGTGCTCGAAACGATGGCGGCCTGCGGTTCGCTGGAGTGGACGCAGAAACGTGCGGAAGAAGAAGCCGATAAAGCTATCGCCGCGCTGCAGGTTTTGCCGGACACGCAGTGGCGCGAAGCCCTAATCGGCCTTGCCCATATCGCCGTTCAGCGCGACCACTAATTCCCTTCCCTCTCCCGCGCAAATTGCGCGGGAAAGTTCCAGTAAAATTCAATATTCTTTAAAATACGCCATAGACATTAATTTATTCTGAATATACCAGCTCGATACAGGAACTTGTTAAAACCATACAAGAATCAGGGTATAGTGATGCTACCGTCAGAATTGACGCGCAGATAGTTATCACCGGGAGAATTTATGGATAAGTTCATCGACTGGCATTCAGCGGATATAATTGCCGGCCTTCGCAAAAAAGGGACGTCGCTCGCAGCAGAATCGCGACGTCACGGACTCAGCTCTTCAACACTTGCCAACGCGCTAACCCGCCCGTGGCCAAAAGGCGAACTGATCATCGCCAGTGCATTGGGGACCGAACCGTGGGTTATCTGGCCATCGCGTTATCACGACCCCATTACCCATCAGTTCATCGACAGAACGCAAATGATGCGTCAAAAGCGAAATAAGACTTAACGTGAGGGAAAAGTGATTACAGCCCCCGGACGGACGTCAGAGGGCTGTTACCGTAGCAGGAAAGCAGACTTACTCGCCTTTAACGCGCTCGATGTTCGCGCCCAGGGCCTGTAATTTGTCTTCGATACGTTCGTAACCACGGTCGATATGGTAGATACGATCGACGATAGTTGTCCCTTCCGCAATACAACCCGCCAGCACCAGGCTTGCGGATGCACGCAGGTCGGTCGCCATCACCTGAGCGCCGGACAGCTTCGCCACACCGTGGCAAATCGCGGTATTGCTCTCTATTTCTGCATGCGCGCCCATACGGATCAGTTCCGGAATGTGCATGAAGCGGTTTTCGAAGATGGTTTCGGTAATCACGCCGGTGCCTTCAGCCACCAGGTTCAGCAGAGTAAACTGCGCCTGCATATCGGTTGGGAAGCCCGGATGCGGCGCGGTACGCACGTTGACCGCTTTTGGACGGTTGCCATGCATATCAAGGCTGATCCAGTCTTCGCCGACTTCAATATCCGCGCCTGCTTCACGCAGCTTCGCCAGTACCGCATCCAGAGTATCCGGCTGCGCATGACGGCACAGAATTTTACCGCCGGAGATCGCCGCCGCGACCAGGAACGTACCGGTTTCGATACGGTCCGGCAGCACGCGGTATACGCCGCCGCCCAGACGCGCAACGCCTTCGATGGTGATACGGTCGGAACCCTGACCCGTAATTTTCGCGCCCAGGGCGTTAAGGAAATTGGCGGTATCAACGATTTCCGGCTCGCGCGCGGCGTTTTCGATGATAGTCGTGCCTTCAGCCAGCGTCGCCGCGCTCATGATAGTCACGGTCGCGCCGACGCTGACCTTATCCATCACGATATGCGCGCCTTTCAAACGCCCGTTAACCGACGCCTTCACGTAGCCTTCTTCCAGTTTGATTTCCGCGCCCAGCTGTTCCAGGCCGGTAATATGCAGGTCGACCGGACGCGCGCCGATAGCGCAGCCGCCCGGCAAAGAAACCTGGCCCTGGCCAAAACGCGCCACCAGCGGCCCCAGCGCCCAGATGGAAGCGCGCATGGTTTTCACTAAATCGTATGGAGCACAGAAAACATCTACCGGGCCGGCATCGATCCATACGGAACCATTGCGCTCAACTTTCGCGCCCAGCTGGCTCAGCAGCTTCATGGTGGTATCGATATCTTTCAGCTTCGGTACGTTCTGGATTTCAATCGGCTCTTCGGCTAACAGCGCGGCAAAGAGGATTGGCAGGGCGGCGTTTTTAGCGCCGGAAATGGTGACCTCGCCCTGAAGACGAGTCGGCCCCTGAACACGGAATTTATCCATTGATTCTGTTCTCTGTTAAAAATTCATCAACGCTGTAGGGAACATCCCTACAGCTTAAAAGCCATTAAGTTTGCGATCGCGCGCCCATTCTTGCGGGGTAAACGCTTTGATCGACAGAGCATGGATGCGGTTGTCGGCAATAAATTCCATCAGCGGCGCATAGATAGCCTGCTGTTTTTTT
>CABUCP010000520.1 GCA_902490055.1 uncultured Klebsiella sp.
AGAAGATCGGGCTATTTGCCTGTACCGGCGTCGTCGCCGGTAATATGATGGGGAGCGGTATTGCACTATTACCTGCGAACCTCGCCAGCATCGGTGGTATTGCCATTTGGGGTTGGGTGATTTCTATTATTGGCGCGATGTCTTTGGCTTATGTATATGCCCGACTGGCGACCAAAAACCCGCAGCAGGGTGGCCCAATTGCTTACGCAGGGGAAATTTCTCCGGCATTCGGTTTCCAGACCGGCGTACTTTATTATCATGCAAACTGGATTGGTAACCTGGCAATCGGGATTACCGCCGTCTCTTATCTCTCTACGTTCTTCCCAATTTTAAATAACCCGGTGCCAGCAGGTATTGCCTGTATTGCCATCGTGTGGATCTTTACTTTCGTTAATATGCTCGGCGGGACCTGGGTAAGCCGTCTGACCACTATTGGTCTGGTACTGGTGCTTATTCCTGTCGTGATGACGGCGGTCGTCGGCTGGCACTGGTTTGATGCGGCAACCTATCAGGCGAACTGGAACACCTCCAGCACTACCGATAGCCACGCGGTCATCAAAAGTATCCTGCTCTGCCTGTGGGCCTTCGTTGGCGTAGAATCCGCAGCCGTGAGTACCGGGATGGTGAAAAACCCGAAACGCACCGTACCGCTGGCAACCATGCTGGGTACGGCGATGGCCGGTATCGTTTATATCGCTGCGACTCAGGTTCTTGCCGGTATGTATCCTGCTTCCCAGATGGCCGCGTCCGGCGCGCCGTTCGCCGTCAGCGCCTCCACCATTCTTGGCGGCTGGGCTGCGCCGATGGTGTCCGCTTTCACCGCCTTTGCGTGTCTGACTTCGCTGGGTTCCTGGATGATGCTGGTTGGTCAGGCCGGTGTTCGCGCCGCCAACGATGGTAACTTCCCGAAAGTGTATGGCGAACTGGATAGTAACGGCATCCCGAAAAAAGGCCTGCTGCTGGCGGCGGTGAAAATGACCGCGCTGATGATCCTGATTACCCTGATGAACTCCGCCGGTGGTAAAGCATCTGACCTGTTCGGCGAACTGACCGGTATCGCGGTTCTGCTGACCATGCTGCCTTACTTCTACTCCTGCGTTGACCTGATTCGTTTCGAAGGCATCAACATCCGCAACTTCGTTAGCCTGATTTGTTCGGTTCTGGGTTGCGTGTTCTGCTTCATCGCGCTGATGGGCGCAAGCTCCTTCGAACTGGCCGGCACCTTTATCGTTAGCCTGATTATCCTAATGTTCTACGGTCGCAAAATGCACCAGCGCCAGAACGACTCATCGGATAACAACAGCACCGCTAGCGCGCACTAATCAGTAACCCTTTTTCCTGAGGCTCCTTCCATCACCTGTCACATCGCGACGGGAGGGGCTTTCTACATCTGGAGATTTGACTATGAACGTTATTGCAATCATGAATCACATGGGTGTTTACTTCAAAGAAGAACCCATCCGTGAACTGCATCGTGCTCTCGAACGCCTGGACTTCCGTATTGTCTACCCGAACGACCGTGACGACTTATTAAAACTTATCGAAAACAACTCACGTCTGTGCGGCGTTATCTTCGACTGGGATAAATACAATCTCGAACTGTGCGAAGAAATCAGCAAAATGAATGAGTACATGCCGCTGTACGCTTTCGCTAACACCTACTCGACTCTGGACGTTAGCCTTAACGATCTGCGCATGCAGGTTCGCTTCTTCGAATATGCGCTGGGCGCCGCTGAAGACATCGCGAACAAAATCAAACAGAACACTGACGAATACATCGACGCGATTCTGCCGCCGCTGACCAAAGCGCTGTTCAAATATGTTCGTGAAGGTAAATACACTTTCTGTACTCCTGGCCACATGGGCGGTACCGCCTTCCAGAAAAGCCCGGTAGGCAGCATCTTCTATGATTTCTTTGGCCCGAACACCATGAAATCCGATATCTCTATTTCGGTTTCTGAACTGGGTTCGCTGCTTGACCACAGCGGTCCGCACAAAGAAGCGGAAGAGTATATCGCCCGCGTCTTTAACGCTGAACGTAGCTACATGGTGACCAACGGGACATCTACCGCCAACAAAATCGTCGGTATGTACTCCGCGCCTGCCGGCAGCACCGTGCTGATTGACCGTAACTGCCATAAATCGCTGACTCACCTGATGATGATGAGCGACATTACGCCGATCTACTTCCGTCCGACCCGTAACGCCTACGGTATCCTCGGCGGTATCCCGCAGAGCGAATTCCAGCACGCGACTATCGCCAAGCGTGTGAAGGAAACGCCGAACGCGACCTGGCCGGTACACGCGGTTATCACCAACTCGACCTATGATGGTCTGCTGTATAACACCGACTTCATCAAGAAAACCCTGGATGTGAAATCCATCCACTTTGACTCCGCCTGGGTGCCTTACACCAACTTCTCGCCGATCTATGAAGGCAAATGCGGGATGAGCGGCGGCCGCGTCGAAGGGAAAGTGATTTACGAAACCCAGTCCACGCACAAACTGCTGGCGGCGTTCTCTCAGGCTTCGATGATCCACGTGAAAGGGGACGTTAACGAAGAAACCTTCAACGAAGCCTACATGATGCACACCACCACTTCTCCGCACTACGGTATCGTGGCTTCCACCGAAACCGCCGCGGCGATGATGCGCGGTAACGCCGGTAAACGCCTGATCGACGGTTCTATTGAACGTTCTATCAAGTTCCGTAAAGAGATCAAACGTCTGAAAGGCGAATCTGAAGGCTGGTTCTTCGACGTATGGCAGCCGGAACATATCGATGGCGCTGAATGCTGGCCGCTGCGCTCCGATAGCGCATGGCACGGTTTCAAAAACATCGATAACGAGCACATGTACCTCGACCCGATCAAAGTCACTCTGCTGACTCCGGGGATGAAGA
>CABUCP010000521.1 GCA_902490055.1 uncultured Klebsiella sp.
ACTGGAAAATCAAAACCCCGGCGGGTCGATAAAAGATCGTGTGGCGCTGTCGATGATTAACCAGGCCGAGCGCCAGGGAAAACTGCACCCCGGTGGCACCATTATTGAAGCCACCGCCGGTAACACCGGGCTGGGGCTGGCGCTGATTGCCGCACAGAAAGGTTATCGGTTAATCCTGGTGGTGCCGGATAAAATGAGCCGCGAAAAGATTTTCCATCTTCGCGCGCTTGGCGCCAGAGTGTTGTTAACCCGTTCTGACGTCAATAAAGGCCATCCCGCCTATTATCAGGACTACGCCCGTCGTCTGGCGGATGAAACGCCAGGCGCATTTTATATCGATCAGTTTAATAACGAAGCCAACCCGTTGGCCCACGCCACCACCACCGCCCCGGAGCTGTATGAACAACTCGATGGCGATATCGACGCCGTGGTAGTCGGAGTCGGTTCCGGCGGCACGCTGGGCGGATTACAGGCGTGGTTTGCCGAACACTCGCCGAAAACCGAATTTATTCTTGCCGATCCTGCCGGTTCGATTCTGGCGGATCAGGTGGAAACCGGACAATACGGCGCAACCGGCTCCTGGCTGGTGGAGGGGATCGGAGAAGATTTTATCCCCCCGCTCGCCCATCTGGAGAAAGTGCGCAAAGCGTGGCGCGTGACCGATCGTGAAGCGTTCGCCACCGCCCGGCAACTACTACAAGTGGAAGGTATCCTCGCGGGATCGTCAACGGGCACCCTGCTGACCGCCGCGCTGCGCTACTGTCAGGCGCAAACATCCGCTAAACGGGTGGTCACCTTCGCCTGCGATAGCGGCAACAAATATCTGTCAAAGATGTTCAACGACGACTGGATGCGCCAACAAGGGCTGCTGAGCCGGCCAACGCGTGGCGATCTGAGCGACTTTATCGCCCTACGCCATGACGAAGGCGCCACCGTTACCGCCGCCCCGGATGACACGCTGGCCACCATTCTCGCCCGAATGCGCCTGTACGATATCTCCCAGCTTCCAGTACTGGAACACGGCCGCGTGGTTGGCATCGTCGATGAGTGGGATCTCATCAGCCATGTACAGGGCGACAGCCAGCGTTTTGCATTGCCGGTCAGAGAAGCGATGACCCGCAATGTGGAAACGCTCGACAAGCATGCTCCCGAAAGCGCGCTAAGAGATATTTTCGAACGTGGGTTGGTGGTGATGATTACCGATAACGACCGATTTCTTGGCCTGATCACCCGCAGCGACGTCCTGACTACCTGGCGCAATCGACTCGAACAATAAGGAACGACAATGAAAAACTTACATACGCTCAGCGTCCATAGCGGCACGGTTAACGATCAACACGGCGCGGTAATGCCGCCGATTTACGCTACCTCGACCTTTGCTCAACCGGCGCCCGGGCAGCATACTGGCTACGAATATTCGCGCAGCGGTAACCCGACTCGTCACGCGCTGGAGACGGCCATCGCCGAACTGGAAAGCGGCAGTCGCGGCTTTGCCTTCGCCTCCGGTCTGGCGGCCATTTCTACGGTACTCGAGCTGTTAGATAAAGACAGCCATTTGGTGGCCGTCGATGACGTCTACGGGGGGACATATCGGCTAATTGAAAACGTGCGCCGCCGCAGCGCCGGTTTACGTGTAAGCTGGGTGAAACCGGACGATCTGGCGGCTATTGAAGCGGCTATTCGTCCGGATACAAGAATGATTTGGGTGGAAACGCCGACCAACCCGCTGCTCAAACTGGCGGATCTGGCGGCCATTGCCGCTATCGCCCGAAAACATAAGATTATCAGCGTGGCCGATAATACCTTTGCATCGCCGGTGATCCATCGCCCTATTGAGTTGGGTTTTGATCTCGTGGTGCATTCAGCGACCAAATACCTCAACGGCCACTCGGATGTCGTTGCCGGGCTGGCGGTGGTTGGCGACAATCCCGCGCTTGCCGGGCAACTGGGTTATCTGCAAAACGCCGTCGGCGGGGTGCTCGATCCGTTTAGCAGTTTTCTGACCCTGCGCGGCATTCGTACTCTGGCGCTACGTATGGAACGGCATAGCAGTAATGCCCTGTTGTTAGCGGAGTGGCTGGAACAGCAACCGCAGATAGAAAAAGTCTGGTTCCCATGGCTTTCCAGCCACCCGCATCATGAATTGGCGCAGCGGCAAATGGCGCTGCCCGGCGGCATGATATCGGTGGTGGTGAAAGGTGATGAAGGCTACGCCGAGCGAGTTATTAACCAGCTGCAGTGGTTTACTTTAGCGGAAAGCCTGGGCGGCGTGGAAAGTCTGGTTAGCCAGCCGTTCAGCATGACCCACGCCTCTATTCCGCTGGCGCAGCGGTTAGCCAACGGCATCACACCGCAGCTGATCCGCCTTTCCGTCGGTATCGAGGACCCGCAGGACTTGATAGCCGACTGGCGTCACGCGCTGCGTGTTTGATGCCCCCCGCGCGGCGCGCGGGGTTTCATTATTATCAGCAGTAACACTCCGCTTTGGCATTTTCTGTTGGATGATAAGGATCGCTGCGGTGATCTTCACTATCGTCGCGTTTGCGCGGAATTTCACCATGCCTGCCCGGCTCTTCACGCGCCGGGTGTTTACCACGCTTATCCAGTTCATGATGCTGTGCTCTGGTCATACTCTGGCCCTCCAATTAATTGGGCGCTTGTTTACGTAACTTATCGACTCGCACCACGGGCGGCGTCATTTTTTTGTCGAGGCTACCGTTAATGCTAACTAGCTTGTCAGGCTTGATTTCCTGGCCATCAAAGACGGCGGCAGGGATAATAGTGACGATGGCGCCGGTTTTATCACGGAACAGGTAGCGGTCATCCCCGTCATGTTTTATCAGGTTGCCGCGTAGCGAGATAGTCGCGCCGTCATGCATGTTTTTCGCCTGTTCAATGGTC
>CABUCP010000522.1 GCA_902490055.1 uncultured Klebsiella sp.
GACGCCGCCGCCGACAAAGCTCAGGCTATTAAGCAAGAAGCGAATAAGCAGATCGACGACATCAAAGCGCAGGCCAATACCGAAGCGGATAGTCTGAAAAATCAGGCCAGCAGTATTAAGTCTGAAGCCGATAAGAAAGCCGATGCGATTGCCCAGGATGCGAAAAATAAAGCGGATGCGGTGAAACAGGATGCCCAGCAAAAAAGCGACGCGATCGTGAAAGAGGCGGGAAAAATTAAAGATGACGCAATCGTGGAAGCTAACCAGCTTTCTGCCGATGCCGCGAACAAAACCAAAGAGATTAAAGACAGTATTGCGCCGGAAAAACCAGCCGAGAATCAGGCGCCGGCCAGCCAACAGTAAGCGGTTGGCTATCGCCGCGGCGCTATCCAGGCCGCCGCGGCGCGCTTTCAGGAAACAAACAGGCTCAACAGCAACACCATCAGCAGGCCAACCACCGAGTTAATCAACTCCAGTAATCCCCAGGTTTTAAAGGTATCGCGCATCGAGATGCCGAACGTTTCTTTAAACAGCAGGAATCCGCCATCGTACATCAGCGTAATGGTATTGCTGCCGCAGGCCACCGCCAGGCACATCAACGCCGGGTTAAGATGAAAGGCGCTGACCATTGGCGAAACGATACCAGCAGAGGTAATTGCCGCCACCGCGCCCTGGCCGGTAAGAATACGAATAATCGCGGTAATCAGCCAGGCGATAATAAATGGCGACAGCGGTACGTGGCTCATCATGGTGACGATATGATCGCCGACGCCGGAATCGATAATTACCTGTTTGAGAATACCGCCGGCGCTGATGACAAACAGCACGTTAGCGATCCTGGCGACCGAGTCGGTTACGCAGTGATTAACCTGAGTCGCATTCATCCCACGGCGGCAGCCGAGCAGCCAGATAGCGGCGCCGGTGGCCAGCAGCATACTAATTTCAGCGCTGCCGATGAACTGGAAAAATTTTGCCGCATTTGATGCTGCGCCAAATAGCGACTGAATCAGAGAGGAGGCTATCATTAATAGCGCGGGGATCAGCGGAATCGCAATACTGACGGCAAACGACGGCAGCGCCTCGGCTGGTTTCTCCTCCTGCGGCTTAATCATGGCGTTCAATTTCATCTCACGGATCCCGGGAAGCCAGGCGGGAAGCAGGATCCCCGCGCAGAATAGCGCCGGAATAATGACGATAATGCCGTAGAGATAAACCTGAACGATATCGGCCTGGAAGGCGCTAACCAGTGCCACTGGCCCCGGCTGTGGCGGAAACAGGCTATGGCCCATGGTGGCGCCGACCACCGTCGGGATAACCAGTTTCATCCACGGAATATTGGCTTTACTGGCGATATTGAGTACCAGCGGCATAGCAATCAGGAACGCCACCTCGTAGAACATGGCGATACCGAAGATGACGCCAATAAACATTAAGCCGACCGCCAGATATCGGGTACCGCAGCGTCTGATGACCGTATCGGCGATCTGCTGGCTGGCGCCGGATTCCGTCATAAACTTACCGATAATGGCGCCGAAAATAATAATCAGCGCCAGATGACCCATTATTCCGCCCAGTCCCTGTTGAACCATGGAGACGATTTTATCGAGGGGGACCCCCTCCATAATGGCGACAAAAAGACCGGCGATTAATAAGGCGAAAATATTATGTACTTTGTATTTCAGGTTCATGATGACCAGTAGCGCAATACCGACCACCACCCATAGCAAGGCCAGGGCTGGAGACATGGCATCCTCCCACGAGATTTCTTTTTTTATAACGTGCCGGGGAATTCCGGCACGCGAGAGTAGAACGGATCAGGCGTGCTGGTTTTCCAGCGCTTCCCATAATCCCAGCAGGTAGGTGGCGCCGAGCGCGCGGTCATACAGGCCATATCCCGGACGCCCGGTCTCCCCCCAGATAAAGCGGCCGTGGTCGGGACGAATATAGCCGTCGAAGCCGTTGTCGTGCAGCGCCTGCATCACCCGATACATATCGAGCGAGCCGTAGCGGGTAGGGTGCGCCGATTCGTAGAAATCCTTATCCTTAATGAGTTTGATATTGCGGACGTGAGCAAAGTGAATGCGTCCACGCTGACTGAATTCGGCAAGAATTTGGTAGACGTTGTTTTGCGGCTCCTCGGCAATAGAACCGGTACATAACGTAATGCCGTTGGCCGGCGAATCAACGGCATTGCACAGCCAGTCGAGATCGTCACGATTTTTAATAATTCGCGGCAGACCGAAAATAGAGTACGGCGGATCGTCGGGGTGAATAGCCATTTTTACGCCGACCTCTTCACACACCGGAATAATTCGCTGCAGGAAATAGACCAGGTTCTGGCGTAATTTGTCGTCATCGACCTCTTTATAACTGTCGAATAATGTTTGTACCTGCGCTAAACGCTCCGGTTCCCAGCCCGGCAGGGCGAAACCGTTGGCGTTGCCGAGCACTTCCGCGACAACCTGCTCCAGCGTTTTATCAATACCGGCCTTTTCAAAAGCCATCGTCAGGGAGCCGTCCGGCAGGCGGTAATTCATATCGGTCTTCATCCAATCGAAAACCGGCATGAAGTTGTAGCAGATCACCTTGACGCCGAAGTGGGCGAGATGGCGAATCGTTTGCTGATAGTTGGCGATATAGCGATCGCGCTCCGGGAGGCCAATTTTAATCGCGTCATGAATATTAACGCTTTCAATCACTTCCATTGTCAGGCCATTGGCATGGGCCTGTGCAACCAGCGCTTCAATTTTATCCAACGGCCAGACTTCGCCAACTGGAACGTCGTACAGCGCGCCGACCACACCTTCAACCCCAGGCACCTGACGGATTTGCTCGAGGGTCACTTTGTCTTCGTCTGGTCCAAACCAGCGCATCGTCATTTGCAT
>CABUCP010000523.1 GCA_902490055.1 uncultured Klebsiella sp.
ATTTACTGCTCTTTGTCGGTACTGTCCTTGTTAATAACTTCGTTTTAGTGAAGTTCCTTGGACTGTGCCCGTTTATGGGGGTTTCCAAAAAGCTGGAAACCGCTATGGGGATGGGACTGGCCACCACGTTCGTGATGACGCTGGCCTCGATTTGCGCCTGGTTAATTGATACCTGGATCCTTATCCCATTAAATCTGGTTTACCTGCGCACCCTGGCATTCATTCTGGTCATTGCGGTGGTGGTGCAATTCACCGAAATGGTGGTGCGTAAAACCAGCCCGGCGCTGTATCGTCTGCTGGGGATTTTCCTGCCGCTGATTACCACCAACTGTGCGGTGTTAGGCGTAGCCTTATTAAACATCAACCTCGGGCATAACTTCCTGCAGTCCGCGCTGTACGGCTTCGCCGCCGCGGTTGGTTTCTCGCTGGTGATGGTGTTATTCGCCGCTATTCGCGAACGTCTGGTGGTGGCCGACGTTCCCGCGCCGTTCCGTGGCAACGCGATCGCGCTGGTGACCGCGGGGTTAATGTCGCTGGCATTTATGGGCTTTAGTGGGTTGGTGAAGTTGTAATGAGCGCTGTCTGGATAGCCGTAATCGCCATCAGCCTGCTAGGGCTGATTTTCGGCTTAATACTGGGATACGCTTCGCGCCGCTTTGCGGTCGAGGACGATCCGGTCGTAGAAAAAATTGATGAACTGCTGCCGCAGAGCCAGTGTGGCCAGTGCGGTTTTCCGGGCTGCCGTCCGTATGCGGAAGCCGTAGGCACCCAGGGTGAAAAAATCAACCGCTGCGCGCCCGGCGGCGAAGCGGTCATGTTAAAAATCGCCGCCCTGTTGAACGTCGACCCACAACCGATCGATGGCGATGAGCAAGAACAAGAGCCGGTACGCATGCTGGCGGTTATTGATGAAGCTAACTGCATCGGCTGCACCAAGTGCATTCAGGCCTGCCCGGTGGACGCCATCGTTGGCGCGACCCGCGCCATGCATACGGTCATGAGCGATCTCTGTACCGGCTGTAATCTCTGCGTGGCGCCCTGCCCGACCCAGTGTATTGACCTGCGTCCGGTTGCACAGACCACCGAAACCTGGAAATGGGACCTGCAAACCATCCCAGTACGCAATATTCCTGTGGAACAACATGTTTAAGTTATTTTCCGCTTTCCGAAAAGATAAAGTCTGGGACTTCAACGGCGGTATCCATCCGCCGGAAATGAAAACTCAGTCTAACGGTACGCCGCTGCGCCAGGTTCCTCTGCCGCAGCGTTTTGTCATTCCGCTCAAGCAGCATATCGGCGCGGAAGGCGAGCTGTGCGTGAAGCCGGGCGACCAGGTACTGCGCGGCCAACCGCTGACTCGCGGCTGGGGCAGAATGCTGCCGGTTCATGCCCCTACTTCCGGCACGGTGACGGCCATCGCTCCCCACTCTACCGCCCATCCATCCGCGCTGGCGGAATTGAGCGTGATTATCGACGCCGATGGCGAAGATCGCTGGATCGAGCGCGACGGCTGGAGCGACTACCAGAACAAATCGCGTGAAGAACTCATTGAGCGTATTCACCAGTTTGGCGTTGCCGGGCTCGGCGGCGCCGGTTTCCCGACCGGCACGAAACTGCGCGGCGGTGGGGATAAAATCGATACCCTGATTATCAATGCCGCGGAGTGCGAACCCTACATTACCGCCGACGATCGTCTGATGCAGGACTGCGCGGCGCAGGTTGTGGAAGGTATTCGAATCCTGGCGCACATTCTGCAACCCAAACAGGTGTTGATCGGTATCGAAGACAACAAACCGCAGGCCATTTCAATGCTGCGCGCGGTGTTATGCGACGCCCACGGGATCGCCCTGAGAGTGATCCCGACAAAATACCCCTCCGGCGGCGCGAAGCAGCTAACGCAGATCCTCACCGGCAAGCAGGTACCGCACGGCGGTCGCTCATCCGACATTGGCGTTCTGATGCAAAACGTCGGCACCGCTTTTGCCGTTAAACGCGCGATCGTCGACGGCGAACCCTTAACCGAGCGCGTGGTCACATTAACCGGCGAAGCCATTTCTCGCCCCGGCAACGTCTGGGCGCGCCTCGGCACGCCGGTGCGCCATCTGCTAAGCGACGCGGGATTCTGCGCCAGCGCTGAACCGATGGTTATCATGGGCGGCCCGTTAATGGGCTTCACTCTGCCGTGGCTTGATGTGCCGGTGGTGAAAATTACTAACTGTCTGCTGGCGCCGTCGACCACCGAGATGGGCGAGGCGGAAGAAGAGAAAGGCTGCATCCGCTGTAGCGCCTGCGCCGATGCCTGCCCAGCCGATCTACTGCCGCAGCAGCTGTACTGGTTCAGTAAAGGCCAGCAGCACGATAAAGCCACTACCCATAATTTAGCCGATTGCATCGAGTGCGGCGCCTGCGCGTGGGTCTGCCCGAGCAACATTCCACTGGTACAGTACTTCCGTCAGGAAAAAGCGGAAATCGCCGCCATCCGTCAGGAAGAACAGCGTGCCGCCGAGGCGAAGGCCCGTTTTGAAGCACGCCAGGCGCGTCTTGAACGCGACAAGGCCGCACGTCAGGAAAAACATAAAAAAGCGGCCGTACAACCGGCGGCGAAAGATCAGGATGCGATTAACGCCGCCCTGGCCCGCGTCCGCGATAAGCAGCGCGATGCGGCGCAGCCGATTATAATCCAGTCCGGAACAAAACCGGATAACAGTGAAGCGATTGCCGCTCGCGAAGCGCGCAAAGCCGAAGCGCGTGCGCGTAAGGCTGAGCAGCAAGCGGCCGGTGAATCGCCAGTTGAAACGGCCGATCCGCGTAAAGCCGCTGTCGACGCCGCCATTGCCCGCGCCAAAGCGCGTAAAGCGGCACAGCAGGCGGAAACCGCAA
>CABUCP010000524.1 GCA_902490055.1 uncultured Klebsiella sp.
TTTAAACAACGCTGGTATCTGGAAGGGATGGCGCGCTGGATGGAAAATAGTTTCAAAGGGCCAGAGAAGAATACCCGACGGCTGGCTGCGCTACCGGCCTGTGAAAGTAATTATTCCCGTAGTTATAATGCGGCCAACTACTGGGCGAGCGTTGCAGCGGCGCGATTTGCTAACGTTGCGCTACCAGCCGCCGCGCAGGGTTTTCGTTATAGCGAGGGTTCGCCGGTGTTGATTGCGCGGGAAGTTGAAGGGGGAAAGATGTTACAACCGTTCTTTAATCAGCTGGCGCGCAGCAGCGCCGCGCAGTCACAGCGGTTGAATGTCGCCAATACTCGTTGGTCGGAAGCTCAGCAGCAGGATCCACAGTTTAACGGTGCGATTTGTCAGGCTTTAGCTGACACAGGCGTAGAGTAAAATACAGGACAGAGAAAAACGCCGCCCGTTCGGGCGGCATGGAAGGGCTAATTGCGCAGACGCGGCGCCTGCAGTTGCCTACGAATGGTTTGCGCCAGCTCGTCCATTGACGGCTGTTCCGGATGTTCATCGCTGGGTTCGCTGCTGAGTTGCGCTTCCGCGAGATAGGTATGGACCGGCTGGCCGTCCTCATCTTCCATCACCACGTGATACCAGGGGGCCGCGCGCAGCTCATCATTGGCGCCGATTTCATCTGCGGCGGGCTCGTCAAGCGAATACACTGGATCGATATCAACCACCACGCCGAGGTAGCCTAACAGCGTATGACGAACCTGCTGGCCGATACCAAATTTGCTGGCAATCATAGTCACCTCCCGGGAAACGCTTGCGCCCACGTTACTCATCATCTTCAATTGCATTAGCTTCATGAGAGTAACGTGTGGGCGATGTTCCGCTTTTCAAGTTACATGACGCGACAGGCAAACCCTTTCAGATACAGTCCTTCCGGGTAGGTTGCAATCACCGGGTGATCGGCAGCCTGACGGAACTGCTCTATAAATTGTACATCACGCCCGGCGTCAAGAGCGGCATCGGCGATGATTTTCTGAAATAAATCGGTAGTCATCAGGCCGGAACAGGAGAACGTCAGCAGCACGCCGCCCGGATTCAACAGCTGGATCGCCAGCATGTTGATGTCTTTATAACCGCGGCAGGCGCCCATCAGTTGGCTCTTGTTTTCGACGAATTTTGGCGGATCCATTACGATCACATCGAATTTCTCACCTTGATCGCGATATTTACGCAGCAGTTTGAAGACGTCGTCGCGTACGAACTCGGCCTTTGACAGGTCAAGTTTGTTCAGCTCAACGTTTTGCTTTGCCACGTCCAGCGCTTCCTGCGAGGTATCGACGCTGGTGACCTGGCTGCAGCCGCCCATTAATGCGGAGACCGCAAAGCCGCCGGTGTAGGAGAAGCAGTTGAGAACGCGCTTGTCGGCGACGTAGCGGCGGGTCGCCAGGCGGCTATCGCGCTGATCGAGATAGTAGCCGGTTTTGTGGCCGCCCTGGATATCGACCAGCAGTTGCATACCGTGTTCGGTAATCGGTAGCAGCGCCGGCGGCAGCTCGCCGACTACCGGGCCTTGCGCCAGATCCAGCCCCTCTTTTTTACGCACCGCGACATCGCTGCGATCGTAAATAGAGCACTGCGGGAACAGGGTTTGCAGGGCGCTAACGATGGCCGCGCGCTGATACTCCGCGCCGGCGCTCAGCAGCTGCAGCACAAAGAAGTCGCCAAAGCGGTCAATAGTCACGCCCGGCAGGCCGTCGGACTCACCGGCGATTAAACGATAGCTGTCAAGACCATCACGGGCCGCCAGCCATTCACGCCAGGTCTGCGCCTGCTGCAGGCGACGTTCGAAAAAGGCGTTATCGATAGCTTCCTGGCGATCGAAGCTCCAGACGCGAGCGCGAATTTGCGAAGAGGGCGAATACGCGCCGCGGGCGAGCCATTTCCCCTGCGAATCGACGATATCAATCGTCTCGCCGGAGCGAGCTTTACCTTCCATCCGGGCGACGGCGCCGGAGAAAATCCACGGATGACGACGCAGCAGGGATTTCTCGCGTCCTTTGGCTAATACTAAGCGGGGGATAATGGAATCTGTCATGGGGCTACCTTTAAGCGACGGAGCGTCGGCACCGAAAAATGGCGCGTAGAGTAGCATAACTGGCCAGGGCAAGCACCATTCCCGCGGCTGCCAGCGGATGTTTTGACGGCAGACAAAAGCAGGTATGCTGAGGAGAATTTGCTATTCTCTGCATCAGGATAGCGCACCAAAGGGGGCAATGATGGCGAAGGTATGCACGATGGCGTGGGTCCACGGCGTTGTTCAGGGCGTAGGGTTTCGTTACTCGACGCAGCGAGAAGCGCTACAGCTGGGGCTGACCGGCTACGCGCGAAATCTTGACGATGGCAGCGTGGAAGTGCTGGCCTGCGGAGAAACAGAGCAGGTAGAAAAACTGATTGGCTGGCTGAAGGCCGGCGGGCCGCGTAGCGCGCGGGTTGACAGGGTATTTACCGAGCCCCATCAACCCACCCGGGAGTGGCGGAAATTCGCCATTCTCTATTAAATACACTTCACAGGCTTTGGCAGACCGGCGATTTTCGTCGCCTGTTTGGCCGGGCCTTTGGGGAATAAACGGTACAGATAGCGGCTGTTGCCTTTCTCTTCGCCGAATTTATTCGCCATCGCCTTTACCAGCATGCGGATGGCCGGAGAGGTGTTGAAATCCAGATAAAAATCGCGCACAAAGCGCACCACTTCCCAGTGTTCGACGGACAGGCTGATGCCTTCCTGGGCGGCGATAACTTCCGCCATCGCTTCGCTCCACTGGGTGGTATCTTTCAGATAGCCTTCGCTATCGGTCTCTATTTCATTGCCTTCAAAGATAAACATGATTCTTCAC
>CABUCP010000525.1 GCA_902490055.1 uncultured Klebsiella sp.
CATATGAAAGGGGTCTTACGGCAAACGGGTAACCCCGAGCTCGGGCTGCTTCTCTTTTTGCTTCCCGGGGCGGTGGCAAGCTGTTTATCTCCCGGGCGGCGCGTTATTCGTCCGCTGATTGGCGCCATGCTGGCGACACCGGTATGTCTGGTGGTGATGCGGATGTTCTTTGTGACCCAACGATCGTTTTGGCAGGAGCTGGCGTGGTTATTTAGCGCGGTGTTCTGGTGCGCGCTCGGCGCGTTGTGCTTTTTGTTTATTCGCGTCTGGCTGGACGCCAGACGCGGGCACTCAACGGAAGAGTGATGTCTCTCAGGCAAACAGGCCGAGATTTTCTTTCGCCCAGGCTTCGAAATCCGTGCAGCCGCCGATATGTTTTTGATCGACGAAAATCTGCGGGACTGTTTCAACCGGCTTACCGACGGTTTTTTCCAGATCGGCTTTGCTGATGCCTTCCGCGTGGATATCAATGTAGCGATAGCTGAAGTCATCGCGCTCGGTGCTCAGTTTCTCAGCCAGCTCTTTGGCGCGAACGCAATACGGGCAACCTGGGCGACCAAAAATAACGGTAAACATGCTTTCTCTCCTTAAATCTCAGCCGGATGGCGAATAGGGCTATGATGCCGCGTTCCGTTAGCAAGGGGAAGAAGGTTTTACCTTTTATAGCGATGGTTGCGGGTTATGCTTGATAAATATCATCTGCTGCAAGACCCTATACAGAAGCGTCAGCAAGGCGCTGTACGCGGCATGAGTATATTGAGGAGCCTTATGCGATCGCCCGGCGCATTACCCAAAAGCATTCTGATTGTTGAGCTCGTCGGCATGGCGTTATTGACGCTAGCCTGGCTGTCGTTGAATCAGTTCGTTCATCTGCCTGCGCCATTTGCCGGCCCGACCGCCGCGCTCATCATGATCTTTGCCGGGATCCTGCTGATGATCCCGGCGGCGTTAGCGCTAATGTGGCGGATAGCGAAAATCGTCGCCCCACAGTTGACCAACGGCCAGACGCCGCCTCCTAATCCTGCGGAAAAAGAGAAACATGATGACGCTAAACGTTGACCTGCCGCGACGTTATTGGGCCGCCATCAACGAAAATCGTCCGTGTATTCTCGACAATTTGCATATACCCTAAATAATTCGAGTTGCAGGCAGGCGGCGACGCAGAAAATCCCCAGGAGCTTACTCGGGTAAGTGACTGTGGTGAACAGCACCCGCAAGGGCGAGGCCCAGGGGTGGTCCGGGTTATTGCCAACGCACATGCAACTTGAAGTATGACGGGTATAAACAGGGCCAGGCAAGGCACTAATTACCTATACACTTCATCCTGCAAACGGAGAGTGTTGACTGCCAGGTGAAAATCGCTATATTATCCCGGGATGGAACGCTTTATTCTTGCCGCCGCCTGCGTGAAGCCGCGCAAAAACGCGGTCATCAGGTCGAGATCCTTGACCCGCTCTCCTGCTATATGAGCGTGAGCCCGGTAGCCTCCTCGATTCACTATAAAGGGCGGCAGTTGCCCCATTTTGATGCAGTCATTCCGCGTATCGGTACGGCGATTACCTACTATGGTACCGCCGCGCTGCGCCAGTTTGAGCTATTGGGCAGCTATCCCCTAAATGAATCGGTGGCGATTACCCGCGCTCGCGATAAGCTACGTTCACTGCAGCTGCTGGCGCGTCAGGGCATCGATCTACCGGTTACCGGGATTGCCCATTCGCCGGACGATACCAGCGACCTGATCGCCATGGTCGGCGGCGCACCGCTGGTGGTAAAGCTGGTGGAGGGCACTCAGGGTATTGGCGTCGTGCTGGCGGAAACGCGGCAGGCGGCGGAAAGCGTGATTGACGCCTTCAGAGGCCTCAATGCGCACATTCTGGTGCAGGAATATATCGCTGAAGCAAAGGGGTGCGATATTCGCTGCCTGGTGGTGGGTGATGAAGTTGTTGCCGCCATCGAGAGGCGGGCAAAAGAGGGCGATTTTCGCTCTAATCTGCATCGCGGCGGCGTCGCCACGACGGCCACGATCGGCGATCAGGAGCGGGAGATGGCGATTAAGGCTGCGCAAACGCTGGGCCTGGACGTCGCCGGTGTCGATATCCTGCGCGCCAACCGCGGGCCGTTAGTCATGGAAGTCAACGCCTCCCCGGGGCTGGAAGGGATTGAAACCACTACTCACGTTGATATTGCCGGGCGCATGATTGCGTGGATCGAGCGCCAGGCTACGCCGGGGTACTGCCTAAAAATGGGCGGATAGCACTTCTTCGCTATCCTTTCATGGTATGCGGCGCAATTTTTGCGTAAGCTATGCGTCGTTTTTCCCCAGTAAGAGGTCACAGGCACTATGGATTCACTGGTCGTTCCGGGTCTTGATACGTTACGTCATTGGCTCGACGAATTAGGCATCAGCTTTTTTGAGTGCGACTCCTGCCAGGCGTTGCACCTGCCGCATATGCAGAATTTCGACGGTATTTTCGATGCCAAAATCGACCTGCTGGACAACGTGGTGCTGTTTTCGGCGCTGGCGGAAGTGAAGCCTTCGGCACTGCTGCCGCTGTCGGCGGATCTGTCGGCGATCAACGCCAGCTCGCTGACGGTGAAAGCGTTCCTGGATATTCAGGATGATAATCTACCGAAGCTGGTGGTCTGTCAGGCGCTTTCTGCCGGCGCGGGCATTACTCTTGAGCAGTTCTCCTGGTTCTTCCGTCAAAGCGAAGAGCAGATTTCGATGGTCATTCTGGAAGCCGGCGCCAATCAGCTGCTGTATAAAGCAGAAGAACAGGAAGAAGTCGCGGCCGAAGAGGTTCAGTATCATTTCCTGCATTAATCTATAAAGGCAGCCGCGGCGGCGGTTGCTTATTAAAATTTATCCTGCGGATAA
>CABUCP010000526.1 GCA_902490055.1 uncultured Klebsiella sp.
AGTCGCTATTTGCAGAGGGGGGGAACGTGTGGTACATAATTGTTATGTTATAACATAGCTTTTGTCGATATGATAAACACAGAAAATGCAATTCTTAGCGTCAACAACCTGAGCCTTACCTCTACCCACGGGGCAATGATACTCGAAGGTATTGATTTCTCACTTCGCCCCGGCGAGAAACTGGCGATCGTTGGCCCCAACGGTAGCGGTAAATCGAGCCTGCTGCGGACAATCATTAGCGAAGTTCGTCCGAGTAAAGGGGCGCTGTACTGGCAGGGATGTCCCTTGCGGCAACATTCCCCGATTGAACGCGCGCGCGATATCGCCTTCCTGTCGCAAAACGATACTCCGGACCTGCGTCTGACGGTTGAAGAGTACGTTCAGTTGGGGCGTTTACCGCATCGAGAATCGCCATCTTCAGCGCAAGGGCGGCGCGTTGTTGATGGCGCTATCCGCGATACGGGCCTGCTGCCTTTACGCCATCGCCAATTGGGGCGCCTTTCCGGCGGCCAGCGTCAGCGTGCCGCTCTTGCCCGCGCGTTGGCGCAGTCACCCGCATTATTACTGCTGGATGAACCGACTAACCATCTCGATCCGCAGGCGAGAACGGCGTTGCTTGCGCTAGTGAAAAGTATCGGCATCGCGGTCATCGCGGTGTTACACGATCTTGCTGCGGCTGAAGCCTTTGCTGACCGGATCCTGGTTCTCCATCACGGCAGGCAGGTGATTTGCGACGTCCCTGGGGCCGCGCTGCGGGATGAGGTGAGCTATCCGGTTTTTGGTATGACCAGCTTTCGCGTTGCGCATCCCGTTAGCGGCAAAGCGCTGCGCATTTTTGATGTTCCTCATTGCGTTTAATGACTCAGAGCCATTATGAATCGATTGTTATTTACCTTATTACTGTTGTTAAGCACCCCGTTGGCGTTGGCCAATCATTTCCCCGTCACCGTAGAAAGCTGCGGTAAACCAATAACGTTTAATCATCCGCCGCAGCGCGCGGTGATTAACGATCTCAATATGGCGGAGATGGCCTTCGCGCTTGATCTCCAGGATCGTATTGTTGGGTTAACCGGTATCAGCGGCTGGTACAAGCTCACGCCAGAGTTCAAAGCGGCGATGGGGAGCATTCCCGAACTGGCGCCAAAATATCCGGCGCTGGAAACGCTGTTGGCGGTCCAGCCGGATTTTTTCTTCGCCGGCTGGAATTACGGCATGAAAATCGGCGGCGATGTGACCCCGCAGGCGCTGGCGCCATATGGGATTAACACCCTGGTGCTGAGCGAAAGCTGCGTACAGGCCGGCGGGCGGGCAAAGAAAGCGGATATGAGTTTGCTTTACGATGATGAGCTCAAGTTGGGGCAGATTTTTGGTAAACCACAACAGGCCGAGGCGCTGGTGGAGGAGTGGAAACGTCGCCTGGCGAGACTCCCTGTCAGAGCAGAAAATACGGCGCCGTTGAAGGTGTTTGTCTACGACTCCGGTGAGGATAAACCTTTTACCAGCGGTAAGTATGGGATGCCGACGGCGATTATCGAGGCGGCCGGCGGGCGCAACGTGATGGACGCGTTAGAAGCTAACTGGACCACGACGAGCTGGGAGGCGGTGGCGGCCAGCGAACCTGACGTGATTATTCTGCTTGATTATCAAACTGGAGCGGGGGCCAGCGCGCTGCAGCGCTTTCTGGAGTCTCATCCATTAATGAAACGGACGCCAGCCGTTCGGCAACAACGCTATCTTAAACTGCAGTATGCGGAATTGACTCCGGGCCCGGCCAATATCGCGGCGATAGAGAAACTGGCTCATGTCTTATACACCCCCGACGTTAAATGAGGCCGCCAGTGAAACGCTTTCTATTGTTTATGCTGGTAGCCTCTATCGTGTTATGCGGCTTGATGACCATAAGCCTGCAGTTGGGGAGCGTCGAGCTAACGTGGCGCCAGGTGATATCGGCGATAGGACTCTCTTCCGTTCCTCTTCCCGAGATGTTGAAAGCGATCGTCATCAACCTAAGGGTACCTCGCGTGCTGCTGGCGGCGCTGACCGGCGCGGGGCTCGCCATAGTGGGACTCCTGTTGCAGACCACGACCCGTAACGAGCTGGCCGATCCGTTTCTTTTTGGCCTGTCATCAGGCGCCTCTGCCGGCGCGGTACTGGTCATCACCCGCTTTGGCGACGCGTTGGGGGCGTTCACGTTGCCTATTTCGGCCTTTAGCGGCGGAATACTCTCCGCGCTGGCGGTAATGATGTTGTTTCGCGTCAACCAGCTGCGGCGAGCGGAACAGTTAATTATCTGTGGGTTGGCGGTCTCGTTTCTCTTCAGCGCGTTGACCAGTTACCTGGTTTTTTCCGGCGACCAGCGGGCAGCCGGTTCGCTGCTGTTCTGGTCATTGGGCGGGCTGGGGCTGGCGCGCTGGGATAATCTGTTCATTCCGTTGTTGAGCCTGGCGCTGCTGATCGGGTTTGCCGCGCGGCGCTGGCGGGCGCTGGATGCGCTGCTGGCAGGAGAGCAGACGGCTTGCTCACTGGGCGTGGATGTTGCGCGCCTGAGAAGCGAAACTTTCCTGTGCTGCGCGCTGGCTACCGCTTGCTTCGTGGCGTTGACCGGGGTGATCGGATTTGTCGGCCTGATGGTGCCTTATCTGGCTCGCCGCGCCGTGGGCGTCAGGCATAGGATGGCCGTGCCGATGTGCGGGCTGCTGGGGGCAATATTACTCACCGGCGGCGATATGCTTAGCCGCAGCTTGATCGCCAATCAAGAACTGCCTATCGGCATTATTACGGCTGGTCTTGGCGGGGCGTTTATTGTCAGTTCGCTAATGCGAGCAGAGCGATAAACCGGGCATGAGATAAACAGGCTCTGGGTCAGTATGGTGCG
>CABUCP010000527.1 GCA_902490055.1 uncultured Klebsiella sp.
GTTTATTACCATCACCATGATGGGGATTTGTACCACGCTCATCGGCGTATTACCGACTTACGCGCAGATTGGTATTTTTGCGCCGGTGTTACTGGTGACCCTGCGTATTGTTCAGGGCCTGGGCGCGGGTGCTGAGATCTCTGGCGCCGGCACTATGCTGGCGGAATACGCGCCGAAAGGTAAACGCGGCATCATCTCTTCTTTGGTGGCAATGGGGACCAACTGCGGTACGTTGAGCGCGACGGCCATCTGGGCGGTGATGTTTTTCCTCCTCGATCGCGAACAGTTGATTGCCTGGGGCTGGCGTATTCCGTTCCTCGCCAGCGTCGTGGTGATGATCTTTGCTATCTGGCTGCGTCTGAATTTAAAAGAGAGCCCGGTATTTGAACAGGTGACTGAAGCCGACGAAGTTCAGGCTCAGGCCGCCGCGGCGCAAAACACATTTGGCGCTATGCTAAAAAGTAAATCATTCTGGCTGGCGACCGGCTTACGTTTCGGTCAGGCCGGAAACTCAGGATTGTTGCAAACCTTCCTCGCCGGTTATCTGGTCCAAACGTTATTATTCGATAAAGCAATTCCGACCGATGCCTTAATGATAAGTTCGCTAATCGGCTTTATTACTATTCCGCTATTAGGCTGGTTATCGGATAAAGTCGGGCGCCGTCTACCCTATATTATCGTCAATATTTCGGCGATTATTCTGGCCTGGCCGATGCTGGCGATTATTGTCGATAAAAGCTATAGCGCCAGCACCATTATGCTATCGCTGATTGTCATTCATAACGTCGCGGTGCTGGGTCTGTTCGCCCTTGAAAATATCACCATGGCGGAAATGTTTGGTTCGCGTAATCGCTTCACGCGAATGGCGATATCTAAAGAGGCTGGTGGACTGGTCGCCGTTGGCTTCGGTCCGGTGCTGGCCGGTATTTTCTGTAATGTAACCGGCTCGTGGTGGCCGATTGTCGCGATGCTGATCTGCTACTCTGTCATCGGCTTAATCTCTTCCTTGCTGATGCCGGAAGTGTGTGACCGCGACCTGAGCCTGGACCATGACGCGGCGGATGCCGGTCCGCGGCAGACCCTGAGCGCCAGCGCCCGGTACGCGAAGTCTTAACCCCAATGCAATATCTCCCTGGCCGGGCAAAAGCCCGGCTACACACCGCCATTGCGCGCAGGCTCACGAAAAGCGACAGCACTGAATCTTCTTGTATGGTAGTTGATGGAAATCAAAGATGTCATACCAATTGCGTGCGATGGTTTACCTCACCAAAACATTCTTCTTAAGAATGATTTATCAGTCATCATAAAAATGAGAGATACCATGGAAAACACGCTTTTAAACGCCAGGGCAACGCTTCCTTCTTACGATCGCAGCAAGCTGGTTTCTCGAATCGTTCATCTCGGCTTCGGCGCTTTCCACCGTGCGCACCAGGCGGTTTATGCCGATATCCTCGCCTGCGAACACGACAGCGACTGGGGCTATACCGAAGTTAACCTGATTGGCGGCGAGCAGCAGATTGCCGATCTGCAGCAGCAGGACCTGCTATACACGGTGGCTGAAATGTCGGCCGATGCCTGGACCGCGCGCGTCGTCGGCGTAGTGAAGCAGGCGATGCATGCGCAGGTGGATGGCCTGGAAAGCGTGTTGGCGAAAATGTGCGAGCCGCAGGTGGCGATTGTCTCGCTGACCATCACCGAAAAAGGGTACTGTCACAATCCGGCGAGCGGCCAGCTGCAGTTGGATAACCCGCTGATTGCCGCCGATCTGCAGAATCCGCACCAGCCGAAAACCGCGCCTGGCGTAGTGGTCGAAGCGCTGGCGCGTCGCCGTGCCGCAGGCCTGCCGGCCTTCAGCGTCATGTCCTGCGATAACATGCCGGAAAATGGTCATGTCATGCGTAACGTGGTGTGCGCATTTGCCCGCGCCGTTGATGAAGAGCTGGCGCAGTGGATTGAGCAAAACGTGACGTTCCCCTCAACGATGGTTGATCGTATCGTTCCAGCCGTTACCGCTGATACGCTGGATAAAATTGAACAGCTTACCGGCGTGCGCGATCCGGCCGCGGTGGCCTGCGAGCCGTTCCGCCAGTGGGTTATTGAAGATAATTTCGTTGCTGGTCGCCCCGAGTGGGAAAAGGCAGGGGCGGAGCTGGTTGCCGACGTCGTGCCGTTTGAAGAGATGAAGCTGCGAATGCTTAACGGTAGCCACTCGTTCCTCGCCTATCTGGGCTATCTGGCAGGCTATCAGCATATTAACGATTGCATGCAGGATGACAACTATCGTCGCGCCGCGCAGGCATTAATGCTGCAAGAGCAAGCGCCAACCTTGAAAGTACAGGGCGTGGATCTGCCGCGCTACGCCGGGCTGCTGATTGAACGCTATAGCAATCCGGCGCTCAAGCACCGTACCTGGCAGATTGCAATGGATGGCAGCCAAAAGCTGCCGCAGCGGATGCTGGATTCCGTGCGCTGGCATCTGGCGCATCACAGCGATTTCAGCCTGCTGGCGATGGGCGTTGCCGGTTGGATGCGCTATGTTGGCGGCGTCGACGACCAGGGACAGGCGATTGACATCAGCGATCCGCTGTTGCCGGTGATCCAGGCGGCGGTGCAGGCTAGCCCGGATGGCGCCGAACGCGTACAGGCGCTGCTGGCCATTAAACAGATTTTTGGCGACAGCCTGCCGCAGGAAGGGCGATTTGTTGACGCGGTAACCTGCGCCTATCTGTCACTGCAGATTAACGGCGCGAAAGCGACGGTCGCCGGATGGGCTAAAGGGCAGTAAACGCCTTCTTTTGCCTACGGTATAATTAAATATCCCGGCTGCGCCCAGCGTTGCCGGGATATTGTTTTAGCAATACGCATTTTATC
>CABUCP010000528.1 GCA_902490055.1 uncultured Klebsiella sp.
ATGAGGGAAACGAGGCATGAAGAGACAAAAAAGAGATCGCCTGGAACGGGCACATCAGCGTGGATATCAGGCCGGCATCACCGGTAGATCAAAAGAAATGTGTCCCTACCAGACCCTGAATCAGAGGTCCTATTGGCTAGGGGGCTGGCGAGAAGCCATGGAGGACAGGGTGCAAACTGCCTGACTGTCTCTTTAAAAAAGAAGCCTTCGCAATGCGAAGGCTTCGCCTTTTATACCTTAAGAAAGGAACGTAAGGTAAATCAGAACGCGGAAGTATCCTGGAACAGGCCTACTTTCAGGTCGGTTGCAGAGTAGATCAGACGACCATCAACCAGCACTTCGCCATCCGCCAGGCCCATGATCAGGCGACGGTTTACAATGCGTTTGAAGTGGATACGGTAGGTGACTTTTTTCGCCGTCGGCAGAACCTGACCGGTAAATTTCACTTCGCCCACGCCCAGCGCGCGGCCTTTACCTTCGCCGCCCAGCCAGCCCAGATAGAAGCCAACCAGCTGCCACATTGCGTCCAGGCCCAGGCAGCCAGGCATTACCGGATCGCCGATGAAGTGGCAACCGAAGAACCACAGGTCAGGGTTGATGTCGAGCTCAGCTTCAACATAACCTTTGTCGTAGTTGCCGCCAGCTTCAGTCATCTTGACGACGCGGTCCATCATCAGCATGCTCGGGGCCGGCAGTTGCGGGCCTTTCGCGCCAAACAGTTCACCACGACCAGAGGCAAGAAGATCTTCTTTTGTATAGGATTCGCGTTTATCTACCATGTTTTCAGTAAGCCTTATTTTGAGTTCGGGACGCAGGATAGCTAACACGTGTAAGCTGAACAAGTCCGATCAGTTCGAACCTGACCCGCCTAACCAGCGTAGCGGCCATGGAAAGCGATGGCGAGTCTCTTGCTGCGTTGCCTGCGCAATCCGTTCCTGAATGGTCTGCCGTAGGGTTTGTCCTTCGCCATCCCACAGTAATTGGGTGAGGATCGGCAACGCTTCGGTCACGTCCTCTACCGCCCAGATAAAGAACTGTTCGTCAGCTACCGCCTGGCGCAGTTCCTGCGGCAGGCTAAGATGGCGTACGTTGGCGGCCGGGATAATAACCCCTTGCTTGCCTGTTAATCCACGCTGCTGACAGATAGTGAAGAAACCTTCAATCTTTTCGTTAAGCCCGCCGACCGGCTGCACGCGACCAAACTGATCGACAGAACCGGTGACCGCGATGCTCTGGTTAATCGGCACATTGGCCAACGCGCTGATAAGAGCGCACAGCTCGGCCATCGAGGCGCTATCGCCATCGACTTCGCTGTAGGACTGTTCGAAGGTCAATGAGGCGGTAAACGGCATCTGCTGGTCAAGTTCGAGCTCAGACATAATAAACGCCTGCATGATCATCATGCCTTTGGCGTGAATATTGCCCCCGAGCTCGGCTTTGCGTTCGACGTCGACAAATTCGCCGTCGCCAATATGCACCACGCAGCTGATACGTGAAGGTTCGCCAAAGGCGCGCGGATGGCCCGGGAATTCGATAACCGATAGGGCATTGATTTGGCCGATGCATTCGCCTTCGGTTTCAATCAGGATCTGCTCGAGCAGGATTTCATCGCGCATCCGCTCTGCCAGATAGCCCTCACGCCACTCACGGCGTTCCAGCATGGTTTGCATCTCTTCGCCGCTAATCTGCTCGCCTTCGCAGAAGGCGGCCGCCTCACGCAGCTGGCGGGCAATCCACAGCGGAGATAAAGGGAGCGTTTCCCGATCGCCGGTATCGCGTGCGCCTTCTTCAATCAGCAGCGGCCAGGCGTCAGCGGCCAGCCCCGGCAGCGAAAGCTGACGCGCATTCTGCCAGACCCATTGGCACCAAAGCTTTAGGGTATCGGCATCGTCGATCTGCAGATTATCTTCGTATTCGCTGTAAATCGCCTGCGCGGCGAGTTCCGGCTCCATATCCTGGAAGTCCGCCAGCGAATCGCGTTCGCCAACCAGAATAATTCGCAGATTGAGCGGCATGGAAGGGATGCTGACGGGCAGGGGACGAGACTCATCCATCGATAGCCAGTCAAAGCGTTGACGGGTCACCATATTCTTAAGGCGCATCCACAGCAGCGGTTGGGCCAGCAGCGCGCGTAAGGAAAGTAGCAGTACGCCGCCGTTGGCGCGGTGCACCAGCCCTGGCTGGAGGGATATTTCGCCGTTAAACTGGCGTACGCAGCCGAAAAGCTGTTCTGCTTCGACCCAGTCAGCGGATTCAACGGGACCGCTGCTGGCGAAATTGTCTTCTGCATTTTGCGCTGGCGATACGGTGACGTTGCCGCCGTTCACTTGATAGCGTACGCCGCACAGTGGGGTCGTTGGCTGATGAAGGCTGCGGGTCGCTTCGGCAACCCACTGTAAATATTCCGGCTCTTCCGGCGCTTTCACCAACATAAATGACGAAATGGCTGGCGTGATCAGAAGCTGTTCCAGCGCATAAAATAAACGGGGCTGTAGATCGCCGGCGAGGGACTCCTCTGCTTCGGCGAGATTGACCTGGGTAAACAGCGCCTGATAACTTTCCGTATCAGGAGCGAGGTCGTTTCGGGTAGTTTCGTAATGGTCAAAGTCGCTGTTTTTTAGTCAGATGTAAAACGAGCGATTATACCCGATGCCGCGTCCGAGCACACGGAGGATTGCGCTTATCGCCGTGATAATGGGTTCGCCCGCATCACGAAAGATGATTTATTCTCAGCACATCCAGAAAAAACTGATATCCTGAAATGAGTTACACGGTCACATTGAGATCGCAATGAAATATCAACAACTGGAAAACCTTGAACTGTCCGCTGATGACCAGTTTACGCAGTATGAAGCGATGTCTTGGGA
>CABUCP010000529.1 GCA_902490055.1 uncultured Klebsiella sp.
TGTATATCGTTATGGCATTCACAAAAGCAAACGGAGCCTGATATGAGCACGTCAAATGATCCCACTAACAACGCATCCGCAGGGAAATGCCCTTTTCATGCCGAGACGCCGAAGCAAAGCGCCGGCAGCGGTACCGCCAACCGTGACTGGTGGCCAAACCAACTTCGTGTGGACTTGCTGAATCAGCACTCCAATCGCTCTAACCCGTTAGGTGAGAACTTTAACTATCGGGAAGAGTTCAAAAAACTGGATTACTCCGCCCTGAAAGCTGACCTTCGTGCCCTGCTGACCGATTCGCAGGAGTGGTGGCCAGCGGATTGGGGTAGCTACATCGGCCTGTTTATTCGTATGGCATGGCACGGCGCAGGCACCTATCGTACCGTTGACGGTCGCGGCGGCGCGGGTCGCGGGCAGCAGCGTTTTGCCCCGCTCAACTCCTGGCCGGATAACGTCAGCCTCGATAAAGCGCGTCGCCTGCTGTGGCCGGTGAAGCAGAAATATGGCCAAAAGATTTCCTGGGCCGACCTGTACATGCTGGCAGGTAACGTTGCTCTGGAAAACGCCGGTTTCCGTACCTTCGGCTTCGGCGCCGGTCGTGAAGACGTCTGGGAACCGGATCTCGATGTTGACTGGGGCGATGAGAAAGAGTGGCTGAAGCACCGTCACCCGGAAAGCCTGGAAAAACAAGCGTTGGGCGCCACCGAAATGGGCCTTATTTACGTTAACCCGGAAGGCCCTAACGCCAGCGGCGACCCGCTTTCTGCAGCCGCGGCCATTCGCGCCACCTTCGGCAACATGGCGATGGACGATGAAGAAATCGTCGCATTGATTGCCGGCGGCCACACGTTAGGCAAAACTCACGGCGCCGCGCCGGCAAGCCACGTTGGCGCGGAGCCGGAAGCCGCACCGCTGGAATCTCAGGGTCTCGGCTGGGCCAGCAGCTTCGGCAGCGGCGTTGGCGCCGATGCCATCACTTCCGGTCTGGAAGTAGTGTGGACACAAACTCCGACGCAGTGGAGTAACTACTTCTTCGAGAACCTGTTCAAATATGAATGGGTACAGACTCGCAGCCCGGCAGGCGCGATCCAGTTTGAAGCGCAGGATGCCCCGGAGATCATTCCGGATCCGTTCAATCCTGGTAAAAAACGCAAGCCGACAATGCTGGTTACCGACCTGACGCTGCGCTTCGACCCGGAATTCGGCAAAATTTCTCGCCGCTTCCTTAACGACCCGCAGGCCTTCAACGAAGCCTTCGCCCGTGCCTGGTTCAAGCTGATTCACCGCGATATGGGGCCAAAATCCCGCTATTTGGGCCCGGAAGTGCCAAAAGAAGATCTGATTTGGCAGGATCCGTTACCGGCGGCCACGCATAATCCAACCGCTGGCGATATTGCCACGCTGAAGACGGCCATTGCCGATGCCGGCCTGTCGGTTAGCGAACTGGTCTCCGTTGCCTGGGCTTCCGCATCAACCTTCCGCGGCGGCGATAAGCGCGGCGGCGCCAACGGCGCGCGTCTGGCCCTGCTGCCGCAAAGAGAGTGGCCGGTGAACGCGATCGCCAGCAAAGTGCTGCCAACGCTGCAGGCCATCCAGAAAGCCTCAGGTAAAGCCTCCCTCGCGGACATTATCGTACTGGCGGGCGTCGTGGGCGTGGAGCAAGCCGCCGCTGCAGCGGGCGTTCATGTCAACGTGCCATTTGCGCCGGGTCGCGTTGATGCGCGTCAGGATCAAACCGATATCGAATCGGTAGACCTCCTGCAACCGCTGGCCGACGGCTTCCGCAACTATCGTCGGATCGAAGGCGGCGTGTCGACGGAAACCCTGCTGCTGGATAAAGCGCAGCAGCTTACTCTGACGGCTCCGGAAATGACGGCGCTGGTCGGCGGTATGCGGGTACTGGGCGCTAATTTCGATGGCAGTCAGCACGGCGTCTTCACCGATCGCGTTGGCGTCCTTAGCACTGACTTCTTTGTCAATCTGCTGGATATGGGCACCGTTTGGAAAGCCGCTGATGAACAGTCTGAACTGTTTACCGGCAGCGATCGCAAGAGCGGCGAAGCGAAATATACCGCGACTCGCGTAGACCTGGTATTTGGTTCGAACTCGGTACTGCGCGCGCTAGCCGAAGTGTATGCCAGCGCTGATGCGCAACAGAAATTCGTTACTGATTTCGTTGCCGCATGGACCAAAGTTATGAATCTCGACCGTTTCGATTTGTAATCACCCTGCCCGACGGCGTATAGCCGTCGGCTCGTGATACCCTGAAAGAGCCACCTATAACGGGTGGCTCTTTTTATGCTCCACGCTCTAGCTGCAGCAAGCGACTATAGGTTCGCTGGATATCATCCAGCTCGACCCCCGCCACTAATTTTTCCAGCCCGCACTCGGCAATCAGGATTAAGCGACAGCGTTTTTCATACAGAACATCGACCACATTGATAAAGCGTTGCTGCGCTGCCGGGCTAACGCGCTCCAGCGGCGGCACACCTTCTACTAGCCAGTTTTGATGCGCTTCGCATAGCGCCAGGTAATCCATTACCGATGTCGGCGCCTGACAAAGCTGTTCGAAGGTGAAATGCAAATACGCGCCAAGTCGTGATGCCGTTTGCAGAGTTCGATAGCCTACCGTTAGCGGTTGAGCGTCTTGCGCAATCTCTGGTAACCCCAGCGCTGTACGCGTGCTGAAGGTTGGCTGCACCAATAGCTTTCCATGACAGAAAGCATTCTCCTGTGATGCATGCTGCTCACGGTAATCCTGCTCACCGTTAAGCGCCGCTATCGTCATATGGCGCTTAATAAGGCTGATTGAGGGTAAGAAGCGTTCATGGTAGAGCGGGTTAGCGAGCAAACCATCCGGCGGAT
>CABUCP010000530.1 GCA_902490055.1 uncultured Klebsiella sp.
CTTCTATTTTTTGTTTTTGCGTGCCTTGTTCAGCGTCTAAAAATAACTATTCCTTACATCCACCGATGTTTATTTGTAGGATAACAAACCGCTTTAATATTCATTATTTCTTCGCAGATTCGCCGCCCTCTCCGGCCCGTAATCTATAAGGAACAACAATGACGAGTCATGCCAGAGTTTCTCTTTTATCCAGCCTAATTATCTCCGCCTTGTTGCTTACCGGTTGCGATAATTCAGGCGGCCAGCAAGCGCAGGTGCAGGCGCCGCAGGTCAGCGTACACGTGGTGAGCAGCGAGCCGCTCTCCGTAACCACGGAACTGCCAGGGCGTACTTCTGCCTTCCGCGTCGCCGAAGTGCGTCCACAGGTCAGCGGCATCATCCTGAAACGCAACTTTGTTGAAGGTAGCGACATCAAGGCCGGCGAATCGCTCTATCAAATTGACCCCGCGACTTACCAGGCTGCCTGGAATAGCGCCAAAGGCGATGAAGCAAAAGCTGAGGCCGCCGCGGCCATTGCTCACCTGACGGTGAAGCGCTACGTCCCTCTCCTTGGAACCAAGTACATCAGTCAGCAAGATTATGACCAGGCTGTCGCCACCGCTCATCAGGCAGATGCTGACGTAGTGGCCGCCAAAGCGGCGGTCGAGAGCGCGCGTATCAACCTGGCGTATACCAAAGTCACCTCGCCTATTGATGGGCGCATTGGTAAATCCAGCGTGACCGAAGGCGCTCTGGTGACCAACGGCCAGTCTGACGCCATGGCGACGGTTCAGCAGCTCGACCCTATTTATGTTGACGTCACTGAATCCAGTAATGATTTTATGCGCCTGAAGCAAGAAAGCCTGCAGCGCGGCGATGACAGCAAAAGCGTACAGCTGCTGATGGAAAATGGTCAGCCTTACGCGCTGAAAGGTTCTCTGCAATTTTCAGATGTGACCGTCGATGAAAGCACCGGATCTATTACGCTACGCGCGGTCTTCCCTAACCCACAACATACCTTACTGCCGGGCATGTTTGTGCGCGCCCGTATTGATGAGGGCGTAAATCCAAAAGCGATCCTGGTTCCGCAACAAGGGGTCACCCGTACGCCGCGCGGCGATGCCACGGTGATGATCGTCAATGAGAAGAACCAGGTGGAAACTCGTGAAGTCACCGCCTCGCAGGCGATTGGCGATAAATGGCTGATCGCCAGCGGCCTGAAGGACGGCGATAAGGTCATCGTCAGTGGGTTACAGAAGGTTCGCCCTGGCGTCACCGTGAAAGCTACGGAAGATTCCGCTGCCCCCGCCGCACAATAAGGTATGAATCTCTATGTCTAAGTTCTTTATTCATCGACCGGTGTTTGCGTGGGTGCTGGCAATCATCATGATGATTGCCGGCGGCCTTGCCATCATGCAGCTTCCTATCGCGCAGTACCCGACCATCGCGCCGCCTGCGGTCGCCATTTCTGCAACCTATCCAGGTGCGGATGCGCAAACCGTGCAGGACACCGTTACCCAGGTTATCGAACAGAACATGAACGGTATCGATAACCTGATGTACATGTCCTCTACCAGCGACTCGGCGGGTAGCGTGACCATTACGCTCACGTTTACATCCGGCACCGACCCGGATATCGCCCAGGTGCAGGTACAAAACAAATTGCAGCTGGCGACACCACTCCTGCCGCAGGAAGTACAGCAACAGGGGATTAGCGTCGAGAAGTCCAGCAGCAGCTTCCTGCTGGTTGCGGGCTTCATATCTGATAACCCGAGCACGACTCAGGATGATATTTCCGACTACGTCGCCTCTAATATCAAAGACCCCATCAGCCGTTTGAACGGCGTGGGCGACGTTCAGCTGTTTGGCGCGCAATATGCCATGCGTATCTGGCTCGACGGCAACTTGCTGAATAAATACAACCTGACCCCGGTCGACGTAATCAACCAGCTACAGGTGCAAAACGATCAGATTGCTGCCGGCCAGCTTGGCGGTACGCCAGCCGTTAAAGGCCAACAGCTTAACGCCTCGATCATTGCGCAAACGCGTCTGAAAGACCCTGAAGAGTTTGGAAAAGTCACCCTGCGAGTCAACTCAGACGGCTCTGTGGTACGCCTGAAGGACGTCGCTCGCATAGAACTCGGCGGCGAAAACTACAACGTTGTCGCGCGTATCAACGGCAAACCGGCTTCCGGGCTAGGGATTAAGCTGGCGACCGGCGCCAACGCGCTGGATACCGCCACCGCCATTAAGGCAAAACTTGCAGAACTGCAGCCCTACTTCCCACAGGGCATGAAAGTGGTATATCCGTACGACACCACGCCATTTGTTAAAATCTCGATTCACGAAGTGGTTAAAACGCTGTTTGAAGCGATTATCCTCGTGTTCCTCGTGATGTATCTGTTCCTACAGAATATCCGTGCGACGCTGATTCCAACAATTGCCGTGCCGGTGGTTTTGCTGGGCACCTTTGCGGTGCTGGCAATGTTCGGCTACTCCATCAACACGTTAACGATGTTTGGCATGGTATTGGCGATAGGTCTGTTGGTCGATGATGCTATCGTGGTGGTTGAGAACGTCGAACGCGTGATGGTCGAAGAGAAGCTTTCACCCGTGGAAGCTACCGAGAAATCGATGGAGCAGATCCAGGGCGCGTTGGTCGGTATCGCCATGGTGCTGTCGGCAGTATTTGTGCCGATGGCCTTCTTTGGCGGCTCTACCGGCGCCATTTACCGGCAGTTCTCTATCACCATCGTCTCCGCGATGGCGCTGTCCGTTCTGGTCGCGCTGGTGCTGACACCTGCGCTATGTGCGACGATGCTAAAACCGTCATCCGCTGACCATCATGGTAAGAAGGGCTTCTTTGGTTGG
>CABUCP010000531.1 GCA_902490055.1 uncultured Klebsiella sp.
TGTTGAACAAGCTGATAAATGCCAATATCGATCTCGCGGCTTATTTGCAGCTTCGTAAAGCGAAAGGCTATATGTCAGTCAGCGAAAATGACCATCTGCGTGATAACTTGTTTGAGCTATGCCATGAACTGCGCGTGCACGCGCCGCCCTTGCAGCACGCCATCGCGCCGGAGGAAATGGAAGCCTTCCGACTTGCCGGCGAATCCGTCGCCTCGGCGGCGGTTTGCCTGATGAGCGGGCATCATGATTGCCCGGCTTATATTGCCGTTAACGTAGAGAAGCTAGAACGCTGTCTGTCGGGGTTGACGATGAATATTCATATTCTGAATAAATCAGCGCCAATGACCCACGCCTGAATCCAGGGGGAGGCCGCTCCCCCTGTTAAAGTTTATGTAAAAATCCCTACCTGATTGCCCATGCTGGCTACCCTTATCAGCAATGCTGACCACAGGAGTGCGCCATGCGCCGATATTTCAATATGACTTTCATTAGCGTGCTGCTACTGCCCGTGGCGGCGACGGCCGCGCCGCGCGTTGAAGTGCTGCAGGACGACCTCGAACATCCCTGGTCACTGGCGTTTTTGCCTGCTAACGACGGCATCCTGATTACCCTGCGCGGCGGCGAACTCAAGCGCTGGCAGCCAGGCAAAGGGCTATCGGCGCCGATTCAGGGGGGACCGCAGGTGTGGGCCAACGGCCAGGGCGGCCTGCTGGACGTCGTACTGGCGCCGGATTTTGCCCAGTCGCGTCGGATATGGCTGAGCTATGCGGAAGCCGGTGATGACGGTAAAGCGGGAACCGCCGTCGGCTATGGCCGCCTGAGTGACGATCTGCAAACGCTGGAGGATTTCAAAACGGTCTTCCGCCAGCAGCCTAAACTTTCTACCGGTAACCACTTCGGCGGACGATTGGTCTTTGACGGCAAAGGGCATCTGTTTATCGGCCTTGGGGAGAATAACCAGCGCCCGACGGCGCAGGATCTCGATAAGTTACAGGGCAAAGTGGTGCGCCTGACCGATGAAGGCACAATCCCCGCGGATAATCCTTTCGTTGGCCGCGCGGGCGTACGGCCGGAGATTTGGGCATACGGTATTCGCAATCCGCAGGGGATGGCGATCAATCCGTGGAGCGATACGCTGTGGCTGAATGAACACGGGCCGCGCGGCGGCGATGAGATCAATATTCCACAGGCAGGGAAAAACTACGGCTGGCCGCTGGCGACCCACGGAATTAACTATAGCGGCCTGCCGATCCCGGAGGCGAAAGGCAAAACGGCGCCAGGTACCGAGCCACCGCTGCACGTCTGGCCGGTTTCACCCGCGCTAAGCGGTATGGCATTTTATAATTCGCCGGTTTTCCCGCAGTGGCGACATAAACTGTTCATCGGCGCGCTGAAGGATGAGTCTTTAATCATGCTGTCGGTAAATGGGAATAAGGTCAGCGAGGAAACGCGGCTGTTAAAAGACCGCGGTCAGCGCATTCGCGACGTGCGCGTCGGGCCCGACGGCTACCTGTATCTGTTAACCGACGAGCCCAACGGCGAACTACTGAAAGTCAGCCCTCAGCGATAGCCTCAGGTTACCGGGATCATCACCACGTCACGGAAAGCGGGACGTTGCTGGATCTGCTGATACCAGCGTTGCAGATGCGGCCGCGGCTGCCAGCTATCAAGGATGGACAGCAGGTTATAGACGAACGGCGCTACCGCAACATCACCCAGGCCGAATTCGTCGCCGGACAACCAGCTATGCTTCGCCAGTTCATCATCAAGCATGGCGAACAACCCTTCGCAGGCGCTGATTCCGGCATCGATTGACGCCTGGTCGCGCTGCGCCGGCGGCGTTCTCACCAGCCCCATCAGGACCGGGCGATGCGCCGGCGACAGCGTCGCGTTAGCCCAGTCCATCCATTTTTCGCCCTGCGCGCGCTGTGCCGGTGATGAAATCCACAGGTGATTTTGCCCGTACTGGGCGGCGAGATAGCGAATGATGGCGTTGGATTCCCACAGTACCAGCCCGTTGCTATCGTCTTTTAATAGCGGCACCAGGCCGTTTGGATTCATCGCCAGATACTCAGGGTCGTGATTCAGACCGTATTCCAGACCCGCCAGTATCTGCTGATAAGGAAGAGAGAGTTCCGCCAGCACCCAGCGTACCTTCTTCACGTTGGTCGAGTTATTTCTGCCCCACAGCGTAATCATATCCGCTCCTGCCTGTTTTTAGTCGCCGTTGCGACAAAGTGAGCAATCATGTTGGAATAAAGTTAATTCTTCAGCAAGCATTTTTATTTGCCTGAAGTTAAACGACTTTTATGCCTCGTGAAAGCGATTGTCGGCTGGTGGATTTGCCAGCGTGAGGCAGGGGAGATGCATTTTTGCCGATCAAAACGAATTATCCAGGGGGCAGCGAGCGGGGGCGGCAAAATGTAATTATAAACTTTTTACTTACGGCAATTTTTTGTGAGGGAATTATTGTAGTACCACTTAATTGCAACATTTGCTCTGCCTCTGGCTATCAAGAGCAATGATATAAAGGTGGTACTATGAAAAAAATTCTTCTGACTGTCGCATTGACCGTGGCGGCGCTCCCGGCTTTCGCCAATCATCCCATTGCCCGGACGACCGCCGTTGCTACGGCCGATCATCCGGTAGCCGTCGCTGCAGCAACCAATGGCGAGAGCAATCATCCGGTGGGCCGGGCAGCCGTTGTGGCTAATTCCGATAACCCGGCAGCCATGGCCGTGGCGACGGGTAATAATGGCCGCCATCCGGTTGCAAGAACGGCGGTAGTCGCTAACTCCGATAATCCAGTCGCGGCTGCAGCAGTTACATCGCATTGATAGGAGTGATG
>CABUCP010000532.1 GCA_902490055.1 uncultured Klebsiella sp.
GGCCAGCACTCTCTATGCAACCATCAGGCAAATGCCCACATCAATAACGCATTTTTGTGGCATTTACCCGACGAAATAGCGGCCAGCCGCAGCGTCATTATCTTTACTCTACGCGGATTAAAGTGCCGGAAAGATGCTGACATTCCCCCCCTGAATCCGTACCATACACGCCACGGTTTTCTATCAGACCTCACTCATTGCTACGCGCCAGCGGAAATTCATCCAGCGACTGGCAGAACGCGTGCTCTTCTGATGCCATACTATGAATTGAGCCACTATTAAATGCTGCAAAATCAAGAAATTAGTAAAAAAGAAAAATACAACATCGACAAGCTGCAGAAACGTCTGCGCCGTAATGTCGGTGAAGCGATCGCCGACTTCAATATGATTGAAGATGGCGACCGCATTATGGTCTGTCTTTCCGGCGGCAAAGACAGCTATACCATGCTGGAAATTCTGCGCAGCCTGCAGAAAAGCGCGCCAATCTCCTTCTCGCTGGTTGCCGTAAACCTCGATCAGAAACAGCCAGGCTTCCCGGAACACATTCTGCCGGAGTATCTGGAACAACTGGGCGTTGAATATAAGATCGTCGAAGAGAACACCTACGGCATCGTTAAAGAGAAAATCCCGGAAGGCAAAACCACCTGTTCCCTGTGTTCGCGCCTGCGCCGCGGCATCCTGTACCGCACCGCAACCGAACTGGGCGCAACCAAAATCGCGCTGGGGCACCACCGCGACGATATCCTGCAGACCCTGTTCCTCAACATGTTCTACGGCGGCAAAATGAAAGGCATGCCGCCGAAGCTGATGAGCGACGACGGCAAACACATCGTTATCCGCCCGCTGGCCTACTGCCGCGAAAAAGATATCGAGCGCTTCTCGCAGGCCAAGGGTTTCCCGATTATTCCGTGCAACCTGTGCGGCTCTCAGCCGAACCTGCAGCGTCAGGTAATTGCCGATATGCTGCGCGACTGGGATAAACGCTATCCTGGGCGCATCGAAACCATGTTCAGCGCCATGCAGAACGTGGTACCGTCACATCTGAGCGATATTAATCTGTTTGATTTTAAAGCGATCACGCACGGCTCTGCGGTTGTCGATGGCGGCGATTTGGCCTTTGACCGCGAAGAGATCCCGTTGCAGCCAACAGGCTGGCAGCCGGAAGAAGAAGACGCTCAGTTAGATGAACTGCGTCTGAACGTCGTTGAAGTGAAGTAATACCTTAGCGTCTCAGGCCGCCGCCTGAGACGCGCTTCCGCCCGCCCTTACTTCAGCAGACGTACCCGGCAGTTCTTGCCCTTAATCTTGCCATTTTGCAGCTGCTTATACGCCTTCTGCGCCACGCCCTGACGGATTGCGACATAGACATGCGCGGGATGCACATTGATCTTGCCAATATCTGCGCCATCAAATCCCATATCGCCGGTTAACGCTCCCAGCACATCGCCTGGACGCATTTTGGCCTTTTTGCCGCCGTCGATACACAAGGTCGCCATCTCCGCCTGCAGCGGGGCAATATTATTGCCCGCTGGCGCATTAACCCAGTTCAGCTTTATCTGCAGCATTTCTGCAAGGATATTGGCGCGCTGCGCCTCTTCCGGCGCGCAGAAGCTGATCGCCAACCCGCTTTCGCCCGCGCGCGCGGTACGCCCGATGCGGTGAACGTGGACTTCCGGATCCCACGCCAGTTCAAAGTTAACCACCAGCTCCAGTGATTTAATATCCAGGCCGCGCGCCGCCACGTCGGTGGCGACCAGCACGCGGGCGCTACCGTTAGCAAAACGGACCAGCGTCTGATCGCGATCGCGCTGTTCCAGATCGCCATGCAGCGAAAGCGCGCTCTGCCCGGCGTCGTTCAACGCGTCGCAGACCGCCTGACAGTCGCGTTTAGTATTGCAGAACACCACGCAGGAGGCCGGCTGATGCTGACTAAGCAATTTCTGCAGCAGCGGGATTTTCCCTCGCTGTGAGACATCGAAGAACTGCTGTTCGATGGCCGGCAGCGCATCAACGCTATCAATTTCAATCGTCTGCGGGTCTTGCTGCACCCGGCCGCTAATCGCAGCGATCGCCTGCGGCCAGGTCGCAGAGAACAGCAGAGTCTGGCGGGAGGCAGGAGCAAACCGAATCACTTCATCGATAGCGTCGCTAAAGCCCATATCGAGCATTCGGTCCGCTTCATCCATGACCAGCGTCTGCAGGGCATCCAGCGATACGGTGCCCTTCTGCAAATGGTCGAGCAGGCGCCCCGGCGTCGCGACGATAATATGCGGCGCATGCTGTAAAGAATCGCGCTGCGCGCCGAACGGTTGCCCGCCGCAGAGCGTTAAAATTTTAATGTTAGGCAGAAAACGCGCCAGACGACGCAGCTCGCCGGCAACCTGATCCGCCAGTTCACGAGTCGGACACAGCACCAGTGACTGGGTCTGGAACAGGCCGGCATCAACGTGCTGTAGTAATCCCAGACCAAAGGCCGCCGTTTTACCGCTGCCGGTTTTCGCCTGTACGCGCACATCCTTCCCCGCCAGGATGGCTGGCAATGCGGCGGCCTGCACCGGCGTCATCGCGTGGTATCCCAGTTCGTTGAGGTTGTTCAGTTGAGCTTCGGGCAAAAGGTTCAGTGTTGAAAAAGCGGTCACAATGTTTTCTCGCATTAAAGGGCGGACAATCTGCAGGCGCGTATCCTCGCAGATCTCCGCTCATGATGCGACAATTTAATCGGATCATCATCCGGCGGCGGGTCGGGAAGCGGGTGTGGCCGGTGGCGTGGGTCGGGAACCGGCACCGGTTCGTTAGGTTCGGGCCCGATTGGAATGGACTGCAATATTAGCGCCTCTCTAC
>CABUCP010000533.1 GCA_902490055.1 uncultured Klebsiella sp.
CGCCGCGAGATGCTCACGGCGGCCCGATTATCACAGTTTATCGAGCAGCTTCTTCACATCTTTACCATTCTGGCTATCACTGTTTCGTTCTGCCCAGTCATTCAACCGCTGTCTGGCTTCATCTTGTAGCTGCTTACGCAGAATCTGATCAACCTGTAGACTGTAGCTTAGCGTCTGCCACTTGCCGTAAATGCGCAACGGGACGGCCGTCTGTTTAAGCCGGTCAATCAACTTGCTTTCACCTTTCCAGCCGCCCAGTACGCGCACATTAAAGCGCATATCGCAATCTTCAGCCTGCAGGTTAAGGCTGCCCTGCCCGGTCAGCGCCATCACCGACGATTGCCCCTGTAGACTATTTAACATGATCAGGCCATTATCCAGGGTCGCATTATCAAAGTTCTCTTGCGCCTGGACATTGGTACTCCGCGCCACCGCCTGCTGCACGAGCTGCTGGAAGTTGAGACCTTCGGTACGTGTATCCTTCATCTGCAGCTTGGCTTGCCCCTGCCAGTTACGGCGGAACTCATCTGCATCAATTCGCGAACCAGAGAAATCTCCGGTAAGAGACAACTTCCCGGTCAAGCTGATTGGGTAGTTAAACGCCTTCAGAATCGTGCCGATTTCAACATTGTCCAGCTTTGGCTGGAACGCAGCGCGGGAATTGTTAGCCCGCACATCCAGAGCACCAGGTAAAGAAAGCTGGCCGCCATCGAGACTACCTTGTAGCTGTTTTACCGTCAGCAGGCCCTGCTGATTACTGATATCGCTCTTGACCTGAGTGAAATGCATACCGCGCCACTGCACCCGATCCGCCGCCAGCGCCAGCTGTCCGTTAAATCCAAGCAGGCTATGATAATCCTGCTGGATATCGCTATCGGCAATAACAGGACGAAGTTGCCTCGGCTGGCTTTGCCCACGCTGGTCGGCACTACCTTCGCTGACCGCCGAACTCTGGGCAAGCAAACTATCCAGATTCAAGTTAGCAGCATGCAAATTGAGCGCCCAATCAGGTTTATCCCTCAGTATGACGCTTCCACTCCCCGTTACTGTACTGTCATTAGCGGTAAGATTAAGGTTATCGAAACTGAGTTTTTTCTCGTCTTCAATCCAGTTTGCTTGCAGACTCGCTTGCCCACTTAATCCATCAGGCGGTAGTTCAGCGCCGCGCACCTGCCAGTTGAGCTGTGAAATATCAGCCTTCAGAGAATGAGGATAATCGCCGCCCTGCACCTGCGCGGATAACGACAGCGCTAAATCGCGCTGATCGCGGTTGACCCTGCCGGAGAAATCGACGGTCGCGAGATGATTGTCATCCTGTTCCATCTGCAGACGAATATCACGCACGGTAACCTGTTCACCGTTTTCATGCTGGAAGAACAGTACGCTATCGGCAACCTGCAGCTTACGCACATCGTAAGACCAGCCGCGATCTTGCGGCGCCTGCGGTAAGGTATTGTCATGCGGGACCACCGGCGCATTCCGGTCGCGGACCGCTTCAGTTTTCGGCGTGAGCTGAATGACAGCGCCTTTCAACATCACTTGCTTAACCTGCAGCTGATGCGATATTAACGGCATCAGCGCCACATCCAGGCGCATGTTATCGGCACGAACGACCGGTTCGGAGGCGCCAGGCGCCGTTAACGCCATGCGACCAGAGAGGATACTCAGCTGCGGCCACACGTGCCAACGCAGCGGGCCATCAAGTTTCAGTTGATAACCGCTACGTTCCGCTACTTCCTGCACCATATAGTTACGGAAGTCATTAGGGTTGACCAGTAACACCAGCGCAGCGAGCCCGGCGACAATTACGGTCAACAAGATCATCAGCGTGGTTAGAATTCGTCTCATGGCATCCTCAGTCAGCCGCTAACGTGATCAGTCCTTATCGATTCGACTGGCTACCGCGCCCTGCTGGTCGCGATATTTAGCGTCTTCGCGGCGGTTGTAAGGCCGCGCCGCCGGGCCCGAAAGCGGTTCAAAGCTTAGCGCGCCGATTGGCATCCCCGGACGCAGCGCCAGCGGTAGCTTACCGGAATTATAGAACTCCAACACAATGCAGCCAGACCAACCTGGATCGATGCGGTGAGCGGTCACATGCACCATCAGGCCAAGTCGCGCCAGCGAAGAGCGACCATCCAACCAACCCACAAGATCGGCAGGTAGGGTAACGGATTCATAAGTTACCGCCAGCGCCAGTTCGCCTGGGTGCAGGAAGAACGCCTCGCCCTCCGGCAGCACAATCTCTTCGCTCATCACACGGTCGAGCGCCGCGCTAACTTCTGCTTTTGGGCCGCTCAGGTCGATGAATGGCGCAGTATGTCCGCGGAAGGTACGGAATTTATTACCTAAGCGAACGTCAACGGTCGCGCCGTTAATCCGCTCAACCGGCGGACGCGGGCTGATTGCCAGACGCCCTTCATCCAACCAGGCTTCTATATCTCGGTCACACAGACGCATGAGCTTTCTCCTTTAAGGCATCGAGCCCTTACGCCTTCCGGGGATAAGGGCAATTGGAATTCTCTTTGCACGTTACACAATTAAGCTGTGTTATTCAAAGAACTGACTGATTTTGGCCTTCAGAATATCAATCGCGATACGGTTTTTGCCGCCACGCGGTACGATGATGTCGGCATATTGCTTGGAGGGTTCGATAAACTGCAGGAACATCGGACGCACTGTCTTCTGATATTGCGCCATGACCGAATCCATCGAGCGGCCACGCTCATTCACATCGCGCTTGATGCGACGCATCAGGCAGATATCAAGCGGCGTGTCGACAAAAATAGAAAAGTTTAATTCATTACGCAGGCGAGCATCCGTCAACAGCAGGATCCCTTCA
>CABUCP010000534.1 GCA_902490055.1 uncultured Klebsiella sp.
CGTGGCAAGGAGAGCAGCAATGCATTATCCGATGAATGTATTTGTCGGCAAAATCAGGGACTACGACGGTAGCCGTCCCAGCGCGATTAGCAAAATTCAGGTTGATGGCGAATTGCAGCTTGGCGATCTTGGGCTGGAAGGGGATGAGCAGGCGGAAAAGAAAATTCACGGCGGGCCGGATCGCGCGCTGTGTCATTATCCCCGCGAGCATTACCTCGACTGGATCCGCGAATTCCCGCAGCAGGCCGATCTCTTCTGCGCTCCGGCATTCGGCGAAAATCTTTCTACCGAAGGGCTGACGGAAAAAAATGTCTACATCGGTGATATCTTTCGCTGGGGCGAGGCGCTGATTCAGGTCACCCAGCCGCGCTCTCCGTGCTTTAAACTGAATTACCATTTCGGCATTAGCGATATGGCGCAACTGATGCAAAACAGCGGCAAGGTCGGCTGGCTCTACCGTATTGTTGCCGGCGGCCAGGTGTCCAGCGATGCGCCGCTGGAGCTGGTATCGCGTTTGAGCGATGTCAGCGTCCATGAGGCTGGCTCGATTGCCTGGTATATGCCGTTTGACGATGACCAGTATCACCGTTTGTTATCGGCGGCTGGCCTCTCGGTCAGCTGGAGCAGAACCATGCAGAAACGGCGTTTAAGCGGGCAAATCGAGGATAATTCGCGGAGATTATGGGGGAAATGATTCCCCCATATTGAGTATTTCCGGGGATGCTCCCGGATGGCGGCGCATAGCGCCTTATCCGGGCTACCTGCCAGAGCCCATCTGTAGCCCGGCTTAGCGAAGCGCCAGCCGGGACAGTATCAGGTACGTTTATACAATGGCAGCCAGATCGTTAAGCGCAGGCCGCCCAGCGGGCTATCGTCGGCCTTAACCCAACCGCGGTGCTGCTGGATCGCCGTTTCGACAATCGCCAGACCCAGACCGGTGCCGCCGGACTCGCGATCGCGGGCCTCGTCGGTACGATAGAACGGACGGAAAATCTGTTCGCGATCTTCCGGGCTCACGCCCGGGCCGTCATCATCGACGTTGACCGTAATCCCGTCTTTATCCACCGAGAAGCTGACGGAAATCTTCGTGTGCGAGTAGCGCAGCGCATTGCGCACGATATTCTCCAACGCGCTTTCCAGCGCATTGGGGTTACCGTACAGCGGCCATGGGCCCGGCGGATACTCAACGGTGAAGGATTTCCCCATCTGCTCGGCTTCAAACGCCGCGTTGTCCAACACTTCGCCCCACAGCTGGTTCGCCTTCACCGTCTCGCTGACCAGCGCGTTTTTCGCCTGATTACGCGACATCACCAGTAGGTCGTTAATCATGCTGTCCAGTCGGTGCGCTTCAGTTTCGATACGCTCCAGCTCTTTGCTTTCGCCGCTGCGGCGGCGCAGCAGCGCGGTACCCAACTGCAGGCGGGTTAACGGCGTGCGCAGCTCGTGCGAGATATCCGATAGCAGCCGTTGCTGGCTGGTCATCATTCGTTCAAGCGCGGTCACCATCTGGTTAAAGCTGGCCCCGGCGGCGAGAAATTCCTGTGGCCCGGCTTCCAGCTCCGGATGCTGCCGTAAGTTACCCTGGGCAACTTCGTCGGCGGCATTTTTCAGCTTGCGCGCCGGTTTCGCCAGGCTCCACGCCAGCCACAACAGCAGCGGGGCGCTGACCAGCATTGTCACGATAAGCAGCAATAGCGGACGGTCGAACAGCAGGTTGATGAAGTCGGATTGTGAAGTACTGGCAGGGCGGATGAGATACAGTTGATAGTTATCTTCCCCATCCCTGACGGAAAACGGCCCGACCATCTCCAGGCGTCCGTAACGTTTTTTCTGCGGATGATCGGCGTTATCGGCCTGGCCGATAAAGTTACGAATGATCTGCATTTCGTTACGTTCTGCGCCGATCACGCGGCCTTCGCTGGTTACCAGCAGCAGACGCTGCCCCGGCGGAGCCCACTTATCGATGGCGCGAAACAGGCGTCGCCACCACATCAGGTCGTTCGGCGGGTCGGTCGCCAGTTCGGCCTCGACGTGTTGTTCAATCATGATGCCCTGACGTTGCTCGCTTTCCAGCAGCTCGGTCATCTGGCGCGAGTCCAGTTTGGGCAACATCAGAACCAGCATCAACACTAGCGCCAGCGTGAGCCAGAAAATAGCGAAGATGCGTGCGGTTAAACTTCCAATCATGAAGCGGAAACCATCAGATAGCCGCGTCCGCGCAGCGTTTTAAACCACGGATGGCCATCTTTGCGCTCCGGCAGCTTACGCCGCAGGTTGGATATATGCATATCGATAGCGCGGTCGAACGGCGTTAGCCGCTTACCCAGTACTTCCTGACTTAAATGTTCACGCGAGACCACCTGGCCGAGATGCTGCGCCAGCAGATACAGCAGAGTGAACTCGGTGCCGGTCAGCTCCAGCGTCTGCCCGTCAAAATTGGCCTCCTGACGGCCCGGATTGAGGCTTAACGCATCAACTTCCAGGGTCGGAGAACCGGATTCGGTCGTCTGCTGCTGCTCGCTCCAGTGGGAACGGCGCAGAATCGCGCGTATACGCGCCACCAGCTCGCGATCGTTAAATGGTTTAGGCAAATAGTCATCCGCGCCCAGCTCGAGGCCGAGAACGCGATCCAGCTCGCTGCCGCGAGCAGTTAGCATGATAACCGGTGTCTGGTGTGTCTGACGTAATTCTTTAAGCGTGTCGATACCGTTTTTCTTCGGCATCATCACATCAAGCAAAAGGAGATCAATGCTGTCGTCAAGAAGCGCCAGCGCCTGTTCACCGTCATGGGCAACGAGCACATTAAAACCTTCCATATCGAGCAGCTCTTTTAACAGG
>CABUCP010000535.1 GCA_902490055.1 uncultured Klebsiella sp.
GTCCTCATGATTCGGTGGGTTAACAGCCCGCTTTGTATCGGACATGATAATAATTATAGATGTCCATGCTGGTGACGTTTTGTTATTCGGAATTTTTAACCATAAGACCGATTGAAAACGCGGAAGGATTTTCCCGGCTCGCACTGCGCTCAGCCGGGCTATCTACATTCAGGAGGGTTAACTAAACCAGGTGCCGCGCTGCCAGTGACGGCGCCAGATCAGCGCCAGCGAAAGCCCGCGTAGCGCCAGGAATACCGCCAGCGCCAACCACAGGCCATGGTTGCCGAGCACGGGCACGGAAAGCAACGTCGCCGCGAACCCTGCGGCGGCAACCGCCATGCTGTTACGCATCTCTGCGCCGCGCGTCGCGCCGATAAACATGCCATCCAGCAGGTAACACCAGACGCCAATCACCGGCAGGATCATCTGCCAGAACAGATAGCGGTCAGCCAGCTGCTGCAGCGAAGGAATAGAGGTCAATAGCGCGATAATGTACTCACCCGCCACGCTGTAGATCAGCGCAAACGCCAGCGCCACCATCCCCGACTGCCGACAGGCAGCACGCCAGACTTCCAGCAGTTGGCTGCCGTCACGGGCGCCGTAGGCCTGCCCCGAATGGGCTTCAACGGCATAGGCGAAGCCGTCCAGCGCATAGGCGGTGAACGTCAGCATGGTCATCAGCACCGCGTTGACCGCGACGACATCACTGCCAAGGCGGGCGCCGAAGACGGTGATGGCGCCAAAGCAGAGCTGAAGCAGCAGCGAACGCAGCATGATGTCGCGGTTAAGCGCCAGCAGGCGCCGCATATTGCCGCGCCACGCCGCTTTCAGCATGGCAAGCGTTACGCCGCGCAGCGCCAGAACCCGCTTTGCCATCAGCAGGCCGATGATAAAGGTGGCGTATTCCGATAGCGCCGTCGCCAGCGCCGCCCCCTGCACGTTCATGTGCAGCCCCATAACCAGCCACAGGTCGAGCACGATATTCAGTAGATTACCGACCACCAGCAGGATCACCGGCGCGCGGGCGTATTGCACGCCAAGCAGCCAGCCTAAGAGCACCAGGTTAGCCAACGAGGCCGGCGCGCTGAGCCAGCGGATCTCGAGGAAGCGTCTCGCCTGCTCCAGCACCGCTTCGCTGCCGCCGACGATATGCAGAGCGAGATCAATGAGCGGCATACGGAACAGGACAATGAGCAACCCGGCGGCCAGCGCCAGGATCAGCGGTTGCACCAGCGCGCGCGCCAGCCGCTGCGGATCTTTAGCGCCGTAGGCCTGAGCGGTTAAACCGGTGGTGCTCATACGCAGAAACAGCAACAGCATAAAGAGGAAACTGGTGGCCGTTGCGCCGACGGCAACGCCGCCCAGATACACCGGGCTGTCGAGATGGCCAACAACAGCAGTATCAACCAACCCCAGCAGCGGGACGGTGATATTGGAGAAAATCATCGGTAGCGCAAGGCGCCACAGCGCTTTATCGGCAGCGTTGAGCAGCATGAAGAGGGACCAGACAGAGGGAAAGTATCGCAGCGCCATGCATCAGATGACGCTGCGTGGGGACAGGCGTTACAGCCATTCTCCGTTGCGGATCACGCCGACGGCCAAACCTTCAATGGAAAAGTTCTGCTGGCGCAGATCGACGACGATAGGAGAGAACTCGCTGTTTTCCGGCAGCAGTTCAACGACGTTGCCCTGTTTTTTCAGACGTTTCACCGTCACTTCTTCATCGATACGCGCGACAACCACCTGGCCGTTACGCACGTCCTGCGTTTTATGCACCGCCAGCAGATCGCCATCGAGGATGCCGATGTCTTTCATCGACATCCCGCTGACGCGCAGCAGGAAGTCGGCATTCGGTTTAAACATCGCCGGGTCAACCTGATAGTGGCCTTCGATATGCTGCTGCGCCAGCAGCGGTTCACCGGCGGCAACGCGGCCAATCAGCGGCAGGCCGTGCTCTTCTTCGGTCAGCAGACGAATACCGCGAGAAGCGCCGGAGACGATTTCGATCGCGCCTTTACGCGCCAGCGCTTTAAGGTGTTCTTCCGCCGCGTTCGGGGAACGGAACCCCAAGCGCTGAGCAATTTCCGCACGCGTCGGCGGCATGCCCGTTTGGCTGATGTGATCCCGGATGAGATCAAACACCTCTTGCTGCCTGGTCGTTAACGCTTTCATTCCGCCCCCTGGGTGTATATACAGTTATGCTGTGAGTATATACAGCTAATGGTGATTTTGGAACCACATAACATATAAAAATCAGGAGATTCTTTCCGTTTTGCGAGCATTGCCGACAAGACTTAGCGGTAATGCGACCACAGCAGGGTAGCCCAGGCGATCAGCGCGATGATAATCGCCAGCAGTACCGCCGCCGATCCCATATCTTTAGCGCGCCCCGAGAGCTCATGGTGTTCAGGGCCAATACGGTCGACCACGGCTTCAATCGCGCTGTTTAGAATTTCGACTATCATCACTAACAGGACCGAACCAATGAGCAAGACTCGCGTGATGGCATCTACGTCCAACCAGCAGGCTATCGCCACGGCCACAATGGCGGCCACCCCTTCCTGGCGGAAAGCGGCTTCGTTAACCCACGCCGCACGGAATCCTTTCCAGGAATAGCCTGCCGCTTTAATGATTCTGGTTAACCCAGTGGTATTATTGGCCATCAAAAAGAACCTTTTAATGTAAATGACGTCGAGGAGTGTACGCGTTTGCCGTGTAGCAACGGAAATTTTGTACGCTTTCTGTTATTCTTGCCGCGCATTTGCATGATTAACCAGAGGCTTCACATCGTTTATGTCCGGCTGGCAACGAATTTACTATAAATTAC
>CABUCP010000536.1 GCA_902490055.1 uncultured Klebsiella sp.
GGGACGGGATATTTTCAGCGCTGTTTTTAATACGCCGGTGAGGATAAAAAAGTTTTGATATATATCAAAATTATTTTAGTTCTGGACGCAGTGACCGCAGGGCGGCGATTAATCCCTGGACGCCTTTTTCCAGCTTCACTCGCGGGCAACCGGCGTTGAGACGTACGAAACCGTTGCCTTCTTCGCCATAGGTATAGCCCGGCATAATCGCCACCTTTTGCTGCTCAATCAGCGCTTTTTGCAGCGCGCGGTCGTCGACGCCGAGCGGCCGTAGATCGATCCACGCCAGATAGGTTGCCTGTGGCGGCTGCCAGTTTAGCTGCGGGAATGCCTGATTCAGTTCGCAGGCGATATAGCGCATGTTGTCCTGCAGATATTCACGTAATGCATCCAGCCAGGGCGCGCCCTGACGATAGGCGGCGATATGAGCCACCAGCGCCGGAACCGACGGCGAAGAGAGGCCATCGCGTCCTTTCAGCGCCTGCAGATAACCATCGCGCGAAACGCTGTCGGCGATAAGACCATAGGCGCCGGTAAATGCCGGAATATTGAAGCTTTTAGAGCCGGAGGTGAATAGCGCCCACGGTCCTTGTGCGACATCGCACCACGGCGTATGACGGTGTTCCCCCCAGACCATATCCATATGAATTTCATCGCTTATGACCCGCACGTTATGTTTTGCGCACAGCTGCGCCATGATTGTGAGCTCATCACGGCTCCAGACTTTTCCCGTCGGGTTGTGCGGGCTGCACAGCAGTAAAATGCGGTTGTCAGGATGCGCGAGTACGGTTTCCAGTTCGCGCATATCACAGCGCCACTGACCCGCTTCCAGCTTGAGCGCCACCGGCGCGATGCGCCGTTGATTGCCATCGATAGTTTTATAAAACGCATCGTAGGCCGGCGTATGAACGACGATACCGTCCCCCGGCTTTGACCACTGGCGAATCATCTCGGCAACCATGTAAATCACCGAGGGTCCGTAAACGATGGCTTCGCGGTCAATGGGGCTATGAAAACGACTGGCAAACCAGTGGCTGACGGCGCCGAGGAAATCGTCGTTTTTCCAGCGGCTATAGCCAAAAACGCCGTGCGCCAGGCGCTGGCTGACGGCGTCAAGAATGCAGGGGGCGGTGGCGAAATCCATATCCGAGATAGTGAACGGCAGCAGGTCGGCGGCGCCGAAGCGGTCGGCCACGTAATCCCATTGAGTGCACCAGGTGCCGTGGCGGTCAACCGGCGTTGCAAAATCAAACATCTTAATTTCCTTAGCAAGCTCCCCCTCCTTGCGGGAGGGGGAAGAGCGTTTAGGCCTGAACGGTATTCATCAGCGTGGCCATTTCATCTTTAACCGACTGGACCTGAGGGCCGATGACCACCTGCAGGTTGTGTTCGTTAAGCTGGACTACGCCGATAGCGCGGTTGGCCTTCAGCGCCGCCGTGTCCACTTTGCTCATGTCGTTGACCGACAGGCGCAGGCGGGTGATGCAGTTATCGAGGGTTGCGATGTTGTCCGCACCGCCGAGCGCCGCCAGAATCGCCGGGACGTTATAGCCGGATTTACCGATAGTGCCCACCACCGCTTTTTCTACGCTGGCGGCGGTTTCGATATCGCGGCCCGGCGTCTTCAGATTAAAGCGGGTGATGGCGAAGCGGAAGATGCCGTAGTACACCGCGAACCAGATAGCGGCGACAACCGGAACCATATACCACTTGGTCGACAGGCCGTGCAGGATGCCGAAGACCACGAAGTCGATAATGTTACCGTCGGTATTGCCGATAGTGACGCCGAGCACCGCCATGATAGTAAAGCCAAGCCCGGTCAGCAGGGCGTGGATAACGTACAGCACCGGCGCGACGAACAGGAACAGGAACTCCAGCGGTTCGGTGGTGCCGCCAACGACGCAGGCAATGACGCCGGAAATTAGCAGGCCTTTAATTTTATGACGATTTTCCGGGCGGGCGCAGTGGTACATCGCCAGCGCGGCGCCTGGCAGGCCGCCGAGGAAGGCCGGCATTTTACCCTGCGACAGGAAGCGGGTCGCGCTTTCGGAGAAGCCGTGGGTCGTCGGGCAGCTCAGCTGCGCCTGGAAGATGGTCAGCGCACCGCTGACGCTATGGCCGCAAACGTCCATTGTGCCGCCTGCTTCGGTAAAGCGGATCAGCGCCACCAGAATATGGTGCAGACCGAAAGGCAGCAGCAGACGTTCACCGGTGCCGAAGATCATCGGCCCAAAATCCCCCGCGCTGTTAATGACGTGCCCCAGGCCGTTGATACCCATGGCGAATACCGGCCACACCAGCGGAATAACCAGGCCGACCAGGCCTAATACCACGGTGGTGATGATCGGCACAAAACGGGTGCCGCCAAAGAAGGCCAGCGCGTCCGGCAGGCGGATGTTGTGGAAGCGTTCGTGCAGCATCCAGACGATAATGCCGGCAATGACCGCGCCGAGGATCCCGGTATCAATTGACTGAATGCCAATAATATTCTGGATGTTGTTGGCTTTGAGGACCGCGGCGTCGGCGGTCGGCAGGATACCTTTTGCCGTCAGCCAGAAGTTGACCGCGAGGTTCATTACCGCGTAGCCGACAAAACCGGCGAAGGCGGCGACGCCTTTGTTTTCGCGCGCCAGGCCGAGCGGGATGGCGATACAGAACATCACCGGCAGGAAGCTAAAGGCAAAAGAGCCGACTTTGCTCATCCAGACAAAAATGGCCTGTAGCAGCGGCACATTCAGCCACGGCAGCAGGGTTATCACATCGTGGCTACTTAACGAACTGCCGATCCCCAGCATGATCCCGCAAAACGAGAGCAACGCCACGGGC
>CABUCP010000537.1 GCA_902490055.1 uncultured Klebsiella sp.
CAATGCGCTTCACGGGATATACTAAAAATTCTCGCAGCAACTGAACGTTAAGCCTATGAAATACGATACTTCCGAGCTTTGCGACATCTACCAGGAAGATGTCAATGTCGTGGAACCGCTGTTTTCCAACTTTGGAGGACGGTCGTCGTTTGGTGGACAGATCATTACGGTAAAATGTTTCGAGGATAACGGGTTGCTCTACGATCTGCTCGAGCAGAATGGCCGTGGTCACATTCTCCTTATCGACGGCGGCGGTTCCGTACGACGCGCGTTAATTGACGCCGACCTGGCGCGTCTGGCGGTACAAAACGAATGGGAAGGGCTCGTCGTCTATGGCGCGGTGCGTCAGGTTGACGACCTGGAAGAGCTGGATATCGGCATCCAGGCGCTGGCGGCTATTCCGGTGGGCGCAGCGGGCGAAGGCATCGGCGAAAGCGACGTACGCGTCAATTTCGGCGGCGTTACCTTCTTCTCCGGCGACCACCTGTATGCCGATAACACCGGCATTATCCTCTCCGAGGATGCGCTGGACATCGAATAACGCGCTCGATAACGCCGTAATAAAAAAGGCCTTCTCACTGAGAAGGCCTTTTTGTTATGCCGCGAAACTTAGTACAGTTTCTTCGCGCAGTCCATCCAGTCAGACTTGAATGGGCGCTTCATATTTTCGATAGCATCGATGATGTCGTGGTGAACCAGTTTCTCGTTCTGGATACCGACGCAGCGGCCGCCAAAGCCCTGCAGCAGCAGATCGATTGCATACGCGCCCATACGGGAAGCCAGGATACGGTCGTAAGGAACCGGGGAGCCGCCGCGCTGAATATGGCCAAGAACGGTAGCGCGCGTTTCACGGCCCGTTTCCTTCTCAATAAAGCCAGCCAGTTCATCAACGTCGCACATGTGCTCGGTGATCGCCACGATAGCGTGTTTTTTACCTTTCGCGATGCCGGCTTTGATTTCAGCAACCAGATCGTCGCGGGTGTATTCTACTTCCGGCACCATGATGAATTCACAGCCGCCGGCAATCGCCGCCGCCAGGGTCAGGTCGCCGCAGTAGCGGCCCATCACTTCAACCACGGAGATACGCTGGTGGGAAGAAGAGGTGTCGCGTAGACGGTCAATCGCTTCAACAACGGTGCTCAGCGCGGTGAAGAAACCGATGGTGTAGTCGGTACCTTTAATGTCGTTGTCGATGGTGCCCGGTAGGCCGATGCATGGGAAGCCCATTTCGGTCAGACGCATCGCGCCCATATAGGAACCGTCGCCGCCAATAACGACCAACGCATCGAGGCCGCGTTTCTTCATATTCTCAAGGGCGACAGCGCGGATGTGCTCTTCGCGGAATTCCGGGAAGCGTGCGGAACCGAGGAAGGTGCCGCCACGGTTGATCATGTCGGACACGCTGTAACGGTCGAGCTGAACCATACGATCTTCATACAGGCCGAGGTAACCGTCATAGATTCCAAAAACTTCCAGACCTTCCGTTAATGCTGCGCGCACAACGCCGCGAATTGCTGCGTTCATGCCCGGCGCATCACCGCCACTTGTCAACACACCGATTTTCTTAATCATGACTACCTCTGAACTTAGGAAGCAAAAAATAATCCTGTTGCCTGAAGCGCTCCCTCACCAGGAGTGCACGACGATAATTGCAATAGTATATCAAACGCTTCGGGCTGAATTGATTCAGGTCAGACCAAATGGCGGTAATTTATACAAAAAATGCCTACCCGCCCCACATTTTTACATCGAGTTTACAGACTATAACCGAAAGCTCAAAAAACGCCCTGCTGCGCTGGAGGCACGACAGAGCAGGGATCCTGATGGATAATCACATCCGAACCCGGGAAACGGCGCAAAATAGCCTGCTCCACCTGATCGGCGATCACGTGCGCCTGCACCAGCGGAAGGTTATCTTCCATTTCCAAATGTATTTGAATAAAGCGAGTCGGCCCTGACTGCCGCGTTCGTAGATCGTGCGCGCCGCTGACACCGGGCCAGTTGGTCACGATACTGATTATCTCCTGACGTTCCTCATCAGGAAGCGCGCGGTCTAATAACGATTGCACCGCGTCGTAACCCATGCGCAGCGCGCTATATAAAATATAGATGCCAATCCCCAATGCAAACAGCGCATCGGCACGGTGCCACCCGTACCAGGAAAGGCCAAGGGCGATGAGAATGGCGCCGTTCATCATAACATCAGACTGATAATGAAGCATATCTGCGCGCACGGCCTGGCTCTGGGTTTTTCTGACTACCCAGCGCTGAAAAGTCACCAACACCAGGGTACTGAGCAGCGCAATCAGCGTGACCACCATCCCGACGCCCGCCGCCTGCATCGGTTCGGGGCGAACAAGATGCTGAATCCCGGTCAGGAACAGAAACAGCGCCGACCCGGAGATAAACATGCTTTGCGCCAGCGCCGCCAGCGACTCCGCTTTACCGTGGCCGAAAGTATGTTCTTCATCGGCCGGCTGTAGCGAGTAGCGCACCACCAGCAGGTTAGTCAGCGAGGCGGCGATATCCACCAGCGAATCTACCAGCGCCGCCAGAATACTCACCGAGCCGGTGTACCACCACGCAAAAATCTTGATCAAAAGTAACACGGAGGCCATTGCCGTCGCGGCAATCGCCGCCCGGCTCACCAACCGCCCATAAGATTGATTCATAAACGCTCCTTTTCCAGCGATGCGCTTAGTATAACCTGAACTTTTCTCGTTAAGAGGAGCGGGAATGGTGTGGCGGAGGCGAAAAATAGACAAAAAAAACCCCCACATCATGTGGGGGAAGACAGGGATGGTGTCTATGGCAAGG
>CABUCP010000538.1 GCA_902490055.1 uncultured Klebsiella sp.
TCAAAAACCAAATCAGCAAAATTCGCACGGGTCGTGCTTCTCCAAGCCTGCTGGATGGCATCGTTGTGGAATACTACGGTACGCCGACTCCGCTGCGCCAGCTGGCAAGCGTTACGGTAGAAGACTCCCGCACGCTGAAAATCAACGTCTTTGACCGCTCCATGAGCCCGGCCGTTGAGAAAGCGATCATGGCGTCCGACCTGGGTCTGAACCCAAGCTCAGCGGGTAGCGATATCCGCGTTCCGCTGCCGCCGCTGACCGAAGAACGTCGTAAAGATCTGACCAAGATCGTCCGTGGCGAAGCCGAGCAGGCTCGTGTCGCCGTGCGTAACGTTCGCCGTGATGCGAACGATAAAGTTAAAGCTCTGCTCAAAGAGAAAGAGATCAGCGAAGATGACGATCGCCGCTCTCAGGACGACGTGCAGAAAATGACTGACGCCGCCATTAAGAAAGTTGATGCGGCGCTGGCAGATAAAGAAGCGGAACTGATGCAGTTCTGATTTTCTGCCGCTACGCAGGCCCGGAATACTCGGATCTGCGTAAAATCTGAAACGCCGTACAGAAGACCGTACGCTCAATATTTGGGATTGCGTTAAAATAGCCGGCCTTGTAGCCTTTCGATTTATCGTGAAGGTTATTCGCCGCCGTTTTAACCCTGAGGATTGATGCGTAAGGGCTTGCTGGCGGCGTTTTGCTTTTTATCCTGTCTCAATTCTTCTGGACGTCTCATGAAGCAATTAACCGTTCTCGGTTCGACCGGTTCAATTGGCTGCAGCACGCTGGACGTGGTGCGTCATAACCCCGAACGCTTTTCCGTCGCCGCGCTGGTCGCGGGGAAAAATGTCGATCGCATGGTTGAACAATGTCTGGAATTTACCCCTCGCTTCGCGGTGATGGACGATGCGCAAAGCGCTGAACGTCTGCGCGAACGCCTGCAAGAGCACGGTAGCCGCTGTGAAGTACTGAGCGGGCAGCAGGCGGCAGCCGATGTCGCGGCGCTGGATGACGTCGATCAGGTGATGGCGGCGATCGTTGGCGCCGCCGGTCTGGTGCCGACCCTGGCGGCGATTCGCGCGGGCAAAACGGTACTGCTGGCGAACAAAGAGTCGCTGGTGACCTGCGGCCGCCTGTTTATGGATGCCGTGCAGCAACACGGCGCGCGCCTGTTACCGGTTGATAGCGAACATAACGCCATTTTTCAGAGTATGCCGGAAACAATTCAAAACCAACTGGGATACGCTGATCTGACGCAGAACGGCGTATCGTCGATTCTGCTAACCGGTTCCGGTGGTCCTTTCCGGGAAACGGCGATTTCTGAACTGGCGGCAATGACGCCGGATCAGGCCTGCCGCCATCCGAACTGGTCAATGGGACGCAAAATTTCCGTCGATTCCGCCACGATGATGAATAAAGGGCTGGAGTACATCGAAGCCCGCTGGCTGTTTAATGCTTCCGCGCAACAGATGGAAGTCATTATTCATCCGCAATCGGTGATTCATTCGATGGTTCGCTATCAAGACGGCAGCGTGCTGGCGCAGTTAGGCGAACCGGATATGCGTACGCCTATCGCCCATTCGATGGGCTGGCCGCAGCGTTTGAACTCCGGCGTTAAACCGTTGGATTTCTGTCAGTTGGGCAACCTGAGCTTCTCGGCGCCGGATTACGATCGCTATCCGTGTCTGAAGTTGGCGATGGACGCTTTTGATGTCGGCCAGGCGGCGACGACCGCGCTGAATGCCGCCAACGAAGTCTCGGTGGCGGCATTCCTGAACAGCGAAATCCGCTTCACCGACATTGCGGCGGTTAACCAGGCCGTGCTGGATACGATGGCGCTGAATGAACCGCAAAGCATTGAAGAAGTGCTGGCGATTGATGCCGAAGCGCGTATCGCCGCGCGGCAACAACTAGGCCAACAAACGGCGTAGGGCTAGCCCTTGTCGCGCGTTGTGATATTTGTGGGCGCTGGGCTTCAGTGATATAGTCTGCGCCACCCGATCGTTGCATTTTGTTGTGAAAGATTACGGTGGCCGTGGCAAGACACGGCTTTTTTGCGTAAAGCTTTTGGTTGTTCTCTGCGATTGGCTGTAGCTCCGACGCCGGATAAAAATGTGTATTCAGCGCTGACCGGCGGCGTGTGTGTTGTGGCTTAGCTGATCCTTATTATGGACTTAAAACGCGTTATGTTGTCTGCTAATCAAACTGTCAGCAAAATGTCGCCTGCGCATGGCTGCCGCCATGTCGCCATTATTATGGACGGCAACGGTCGTTGGGCGAAACAACAAGGTAAAATTCGCGCCTTTGGCCATAAAGCTGGAGCGAAATCTGTTCGTCGCGCGGTTTCCTTCGCGGCGAACAATGGTATTGAAGCATTAACGCTTTATGCATTCAGTAGCGAAAATTGGAACCGTCCGGCGCAGGAAGTTAGTGCGTTAATGGAACTGTTTGTTTGGGCGCTGGATAGCGAAGTAAAAAGCCTGCATCGTCACAACGTTCGCCTGCGGATTATCGGCGAGACGACGCGCTTTAATGCCCGGCTGCAGGAGCGCATCCGCAGGGCGGAAGCGCTGACGGCCAACAATACGGGCTTAACGTTGAATATCGCCGCCAATTACGGCGGTCGCTGGGATATTGTCCAGGGCGTGCGCCAACTGGCTGAAAAGGTACAAAACGGGTTGCTGAAACCTGAAGAGATCACGGAAGACTTGCTGAGCCAGCAGGTGTGTATGCACGAACTGGCTCCCGTTGATTTAGTTATTAGGACCGGGGGAGAGCACCGAATAAGTAACTTTTTGATTTGGCAAATTGCCTA
>CABUCP010000539.1 GCA_902490055.1 uncultured Klebsiella sp.
GATTGATGACGATGGCTACCGCCCAAATGTCGGCATTGTAATCTGTAACCGCCAGGGCCAGGTGATGTGGGCCCGGCGCTATGGTCAGCACTCGTGGCAGTTCCCGCAAGGGGGCATTAATCCAGGGGAGTCCGCCGAGCAGGCAATGTATCGGGAATTGTTCGAAGAGGTTGGGTTAAGCCGTAAAGATGTGCGGATCCTGGCCTCAACCCGTAACTGGCTGCGTTACAAGCTGCCTAAACGTTTGGTGCGTTGGGACACGAAGCCGGTTTGTATCGGTCAGAAGCAGAAGTGGTTTCTTCTGCAACTGGTCGGCAGCGATACGGCAATTAATATGCAAACCAGCAGTACACCTGAGTTTGATGGCTGGCGTTGGGTAAGTTACTGGTACCCGGTCCGTCAGGTGGTGTCGTTTAAGCGCGACGTTTACCGCCGGGTGATGAAAGAGTTCGCGGGGGTCACCATGGCGCTTGCTGAAACTGCACCTAAGCCGCAAAGCGCGCCTGCTTATCGACGTAAAAGAGGTTAAGCCACGCACATTATGCTCACTCGGTTGCGAGAAATAGTCGAGAAGGTCGCCAGCGCGCCGCGTTTAAATGAGGCGCTGGATATCCTGGTAACGGATATCTGTAAAGCGATGGAAACGGAAGTTTGTTCGGTTTACCTGGCTGACAACGATCGACGCTGCTATTACCTGATGGCCACGCGCGGGCTGAAAAAACCCCGCGGGCGTACGGTTGCACTCGCATTTGATGAAGGTCTTGTTGGCCTGGTGGGGCGGCTTGCTGAGCCTATCAACCTCGCCGATGCGCAAAAGCATCCCAGCTTTAAGTACATTCCGGCCGTTAAGGAGGAGCGCTTCCGCGCCTTCCTTGGCGTGCCAATTATCCAGCGGCGTCAGCTGCTGGGCGTGCTGGTGGTTCAGCAGCGCGAGCTGCGCCAGTTCGATGAAAGCGAAGAGTCCTTCCTCGTTACCCTCGCCACTCAGATGGCCGCCATTCTCTCCCAGTCGCAGCTTAATGCGCTGTTTGGTCAATATCGCCAGACCCGCATCCGCGCGCTGCCGGCATCTTCCGGGGTAGCGATTGCCGAAGGGTGGATGGATGCCAGCCTACCGCTGATGGAGCAGGTCTACGAGGCGTCGACGCTGGATACCGCTTCCGAGCGCGAGCGTCTGACCGGCGCGCTGGAAGAGGCGGCGAACGAGTTTCGTCGCTACAGCAAACGCTATGCCGCCGGGGCGCAAAAAGAGACGGCGGCGATTTTTGACCTCTATTCGCATCTCTTATCCGATGCGCGTCTGCGCCGCGAACTGTTCGACGAAGTCGATAAAGGCTCCGTCGCCGAATGGGCGGTGAAAAAGATCATCGAGAAGTTTGCTGAGCAGTTTGCCGCGCTCAGCGATGGTTATCTAAAAGAGCGGGCAGGGGATCTCCGTACCCTTGGGCAGCGGCTGCTGTTCCATCTTGACGATACCACCCAGGGGCCAAACGCCTGGCCCGAGCGCATTATTTTGGTGGCCGATGAGTTATCGGCAACTACGCTTGCGGAAGTCCCGCAGGATCGCTTAGCGGGCGTCGTGGTGCGCGATGGCGCGGCTAACTCCCATGCGGCGATTATGGTTCGCGCGCTGGGTATCCCAACGGTGATGGGCGCTGATATTCAGCCCTCGCTGCTGCACGGCCATACGCTGATCGTCGATGGCTACCGCGGGGAGCTGCTGGTCGATCCTGAACCGGTGCTGCTGCAGGAGTATCAACGCTTAATCAGCGAAGAGAACGAACTCAGTAAGCTGGCGGAAGATGACCTTGAACGCGCCTCCGAGCTGAAAAGCGGCGAGCGGGTGAAGGTGATGCTCAACGCTGGCCTGAGCCCGGAACATGAAGAGAAGCTCGGCAGCTTCATCGACGGTATTGGGCTTTATCGCACCGAAATTCCGTTTATGCTGCAGAGCGGCTTTCCGTCGGAAGAAGAGCAGGTTGCCCAGTATCAGGGCATGCTGCAGATGTTTAATTCCAAGCCGGTCACCCTGCGTACGCTGGATATCGGCGCCGATAAACAGCTGCCGTATATGCCGATCAGCGAGGAGAATCCCTGCCTGGGCTGGCGCGGGATCCGTATTACGCTCGATCAGCCGGAGATCTTCCTGATCCAGGTGCGCGCGATGCTGCGCGCTAACGCCGCGACCGGTAACCTAAGTATTCTGTTGCCGATGGTCACCAATCTTGAAGAAGTTGATGAGGCTCGTCGCCTGATCGAGCGCGCCAGCCGCGAAGTCGAAGAAATGATTGGCTACGCCATTCCGCGTCCGCGCCTTGGCGTAATGCTGGAAGTGCCTTCGATGGTCTTTATGCTGGCGCAGCTGGCGAACCGTATCGATTTTATCTCGGTCGGCACCAACGATCTGACGCAATATATCCTCGCGGTCGACCGCAACAATACGCGGGTCGCCAATATGTACGACTGCCTGCACCCTGCGGTGTTACGGGCGTTGGCGATGATTGCCCATGATGCCGAGCGTTTTGGGATCGATCTACGTCTGTGCGGCGAAATGGCCGGCGATCCGATGTGCGTCACCATTCTGATTGGCCTGGGTTACCGCCATTTGTCGATGAACGGTCGCTCGGTGGCGAGGGTCAAATATCTGCTGCGCCGCATCGATATCGAAGAAGCGCAGGAGCTGTCGCGCCGCAGCCTGGAAGCGCAGATGACCGCTGAAGTACGCCATCAGGTGGCGGCGTTTATGGAACGTCGCGGCCTCGGCGGCCTGATCCGCGGCGGGCGATAACGACAGCCCGGGCAAGGCG
>CABUCP010000540.1 GCA_902490055.1 uncultured Klebsiella sp.
TCTGGACCGGATTCTTCTCCTCCGCGTTCACCAAAGTCTTTACCCTGCTGGCTCTCGTATCCATCCTGATCCACGCCTGGATCGGTATGTGGCAGGTGTTGACGGACTACGTTAAACCACTGGCCGTGCGCTTAATTCTGCAACTGGTTATCGTTGTAGCGCTGGTGGCTTACGTTCTTTATGGATTTGTTGTGGTGTGGGGTGTGTAATGAAATTGCCAGTCAGAGAATTTGATGCAGTTGTAATTGGCGCCGGCGGCGCAGGTATGCGCGCGGCGCTGCAGATTTCCCAGAGCGGACAGACCTGTGCGCTGCTCTCTAAAGTTTTCCCTACCCGTTCCCATACCGTTTCCGCGCAGGGTGGCATCACCGTCGCGCTCGGTAATACCCATGAAGATAACTGGGAATGGCACATGTACGACACCGTTAAAGGGTCGGACTATATCGGCGACCAGGACGCCATCGAATATATGTGTAAGACCGGCCCGGAAGCGATTCTTGAGCTGGAACATATGGGTCTGCCGTTCTCCCGTCTTGATGACGGCCGCATTTACCAGCGTCCGTTTGGCGGCCAGTCGAAGAACTTCGGCGGCGAGCAGGCGGCACGCACCGCGGCGGCGGCTGACCGTACCGGTCACGCGCTGCTGCACACGCTGTATCAGCAGAACCTGAAAAACCACACCACGATCTTCTCCGAGTGGTATGCCCTCGATCTGGTAAAAAATCAGGACGGCGCGGTGGTCGGTTGTACCGCACTGTGTATCGAAACCGGTGAAGTGGTGTACTTCAAAGCCAACGCGACCGTGCTGGCAACCGGCGGCGCAGGCCGTATTTATCAGTCCACGACTAACGCCCACATCAACACCGGCGACGGCGTTGGTATGGCTATCCGCGCAGGCGTTCCTGTGCAGGATATGGAAATGTGGCAGTTCCACCCGACCGGTATCGCCGGGGCTGGGGTACTGGTCACCGAAGGTTGCCGCGGCGAAGGCGGTTACCTGCTGAACAAGCACGGCGAGCGCTTCATGGAGCGTTATGCGCCGAATGCCAAAGACCTGGCGGGTCGTGACGTGGTGGCGCGTTCCATCATGATCGAAATCCGTGAAGGTCGCGGCTGCGACGGTCCGTGGGGCCCGCACGCCAAACTGAAACTGGATCACCTGGGTAAAGAAGTTCTGGAATCCCGTCTGCCGGGTATCCTTGAGCTGTCCCGTACCTTTGCGCACGTTGATCCGGTGAAAGAGCCGATTCCGGTTATCCCAACCTGTCACTACATGATGGGCGGTATTCCGACTAAAGTGACCGGTCAGGCGCTGACCGTGAACGAGAAGGGCGAAGACGTAGTGATTCCGGGACTGTTCGCCGTTGGCGAAATCGCCTGCGTATCGGTACACGGCGCCAACCGTCTCGGCGGCAACTCGCTGCTGGACCTGGTGGTCTTTGGCCGCGCGGCGGGTCTGCATCTGCAGGAATCCATCGCCGAGCAGGGCGCGCTGCGCGCTGCCAGCGAATCCGACGTCGAAGCTTCTCTGGATCGCCTCAACCGTTGGAACAACACCCGTTCCGGCGAAGACCCGGTTGCTATCCGCAAAGCGCTGCAGGAATGTATGCAGCACAACTTCTCGGTATTCCGCGAAGGCGATGCGATGCACAAAGGTCTGGAACAGCTGAAAGTGATCCGCGAGCGTCTGAAAAATGCGCGTCTGGACGACACTTCCAGCGAATTCAACACCCAGCGCGTCGAGTGCCTGGAGCTGGATAACCTGATGGAAACCGCATATTCCACGGCGGTATCCGCGAACTTCCGTACCGAAAGCCGTGGCGCGCATAGCCGCTTCGACTATCCGGAACGTGATGATGAAAACTGGCTGTGCCATTCCCTGTATCTGCCAGAGTCGGAATCCATGACCCGTCGTAGCGTCAACATGGAACCGAAACTGCGTCCGGCATTCCCGCCGAAGATTCGTACTTATTAATGCGGAGACAGGAATATGAAACTCGAGTTTTCAATTTATCGCTATAACCCGGATGTAGACGACGCTCCGCACATGCAGGATTACACCCTCGAAGCGGAAGAAGGTCGCGACATGATGCTGCTGGATGCGCTTATCCAGCTGAAAGAAAAAGATCCGTCGCTGTCGTTCCGCCGCTCCTGCCGTGAAGGGGTTTGTGGTTCCGATGGCCTGAACATGAACGGTAAAAATGGTCTGGCGTGCATCACGCCGATCTCCGCGCTGAATCAGCCGGGTAAGAAAATTGTTATCCGTCCGCTGCCAGGATTGCCGGTTGTCCGCGATTTGGTTGTAGACATGGGGCAATTCTACGCACAATATGAGAAGATTAAGCCTTACTTATTGAATAATGGGCAAAATCCTCCGGCTCGCGAGCATCTGCAGATGCCTGAGCAGCGCGAAAAGCTCGATGGTCTGTACGAGTGTATTCTGTGCGCATGTTGTTCGACGTCTTGCCCGTCGTTCTGGTGGAACCCGGACAAGTTCATCGGCCCGGCAGGTCTTCTGGCCGCGTATCGCTTCCTGATCGACAGCCGCGATACCGAGACCAGCGAGCGTCTGGAAGGACTGAGCGATGCTTTCAGCGTATTCCGCTGTCACAGCATTATGAACTGCGTCAGTGTGTGTCCTAAGGGGCTTAACCCGACGCGCGCCATCGGCCATATTAAGTCGATGCTGCTGCAGCGCAGCGCGTAAGTTGTTTTCGTTGCCGGATGGCGACGTAAACGTCTTATCCGGCCTACAGGATCGTATCTTGTAGGCCTGATAAGCGAAGCGCCATCAGGCAATAGATATA
>CABUCP010000541.1 GCA_902490055.1 uncultured Klebsiella sp.
GAGAAAAAACCCGTTGTTGCAATCACCATCGGCGATCCGGCTGGGATCGGCCCGGAGATCACCGTTGCCACCATGATGGAAAAAAGCGTCTATGACGAGTGCAAACCTTTTCTGATTGGCTCGGTCGCCATCGTCGAGCGGGCGATGAAGATCATGGGCTGTGATTTTGCCATAAACCGTATTACGCATCCGGAACAGGCGCGTTTCAGCTGGGGCACGCTGGATATCATGGAGACCGGCGAATACGACTACGACAGCATCGAATGGGGTAAGGTACAAAAACTGGCAGGCCAGATGTCGCTGGATTATGTGATGAAATCTATCGAGCTGGGGATGGCAGGGCTTATCGATGTGGTATCCACCGCGCCTATCCACAAAGAAGCGATCAAGCTGGCGGGCTGTAAATTGCCGGGTCATACCGAAATCTATCAGGTTGAAACCAAATCCGACTATGGCCTGACTATGTTCCACGTACATAATCTGCGCGTGTTCTTTGTCAGCCGTCACATGGCGCTCAAAGCCGCCTGCGATTATGCCAATAAAGAGCGCGTGTTGGCCTGCGTGCAGCAAATCCATCATGAATTTACCGAATTGAATATTCACAACCCGCGCATTGCCGTTGCCGCGCTGAACCCGCATGGCTCTGATAACGGCTTGTTTGGCCATGAAGAGGCCGATAACCTGATTCCAGCGGTGAAAGCGGCGCAGGAGCTGGGTATTAACGCAATCGGCCCGGTACCGGCGGATTCGGTGTTCCATCTTGGCAAACAGGGCCGCTACGATGCCATTCTCTCCCTGTATCACGATCAGGGTCATATCGCCTGTAAGACGCTCGATTTCGAACGTTCGATCACCATTACCTTCGGTCTGCCGTTTATGCGCAGTTCCGTCGATCACGGTACGGCTTTTGATATCGCCGGTACCGGCAAGGCGGGCACCGTCAGTATGCTGGAGTCGACGCTGGTGGCCGCGCGTTACTGGAAAATGAAGCATCTGTTGATTAGCAAAGGCAGTAAAGGCTGGGGCGGGCCGCTGACGGTAAATATCGGTCAGGCGAAAAAGATTGCGTATATCACCGGGGGGATGCGTCCCCCGGTAGTTGAGCGCCTGTGCGAACTGACCGGCTGGCCTGCCGTCGATGTATTTAAAAATGGCGAGCCGCCGGAAGCGGAAATCGGCCTGATGGTGATTGACTGCGGCGGCACGCTGCGCTGCGGTCTGTATCCGAAACGCGGGATCCCGACCATCAATTTACACCCCACCGGCAAGAGCGGACCGCTGGCGGAATATATCCATGAGGAGATTTATGTCTCCGGGGTCACGCCTGCCGGTATTGAGGTGGTGTGGCCGCAAGGAGAAGGCGGCACGTTGGGTATTGTCGCGGACGATCTCACCGGCGCGACGACGCTTGGCGTCCTGCTGGCGCGTAGCGGTCTGAAGACGGCGGCTTTCTTTGATACGGAATCTTTCTCGCGCAATGAGGTGGAATATCCGGCCATGGTTGTCAGTAGCGACAGCAGGCCGCTGCCGAAAGCCGAAGCCCAGCACCAGGTGAGCGCGGCGGTACAGCAGCTACAGGCGCGCGGCGCGCACTATTTTACCAAGCGCATTGATACCACCTTGCGCGGCGGCATTGGTTTTGAAATCGACGCTATGCTCGAACAACTGCCGCTGGAAACGGTGGCGGTCGTGGTACCGGCGATGCCGCAGTCGCGGCGGATCCTCGTGGGCGGCTATTCGGTCATTGATTCCGTGGCGCTGTCGCGTACCGACGTTGCCCGCGATGTCCGCACGCCGGTAACGGAATCCTGGGTGCCGGGGCTGTTGGCGGCGCAAACGCATCATCAGGTTGGCCATATCTCTCTCTCGTCGGTAATGAAGGGCGAGGCGCAGATCGAAATTGATCTGCAGGAGCAACAGCAGCATGGAGTACGGGTTATCGTCGTTGACGCGATCACCGTCGAGGATGTTGACGCGATTGCCGGGGCGGTGGTGGCGCTGAACTGGAACGTACTGGCCGTTGACCCGGGGCCCTTTACCGAACGGCTGGCGGTGCGCCGCGGCCTGATGCGTGAAGCCCGCGCCGCGGCGCTGGCTCCGCAGACCGCAGAGCAACAGCGTGGTTCAATTCTGGTGGTGGCGGGCAGCGCCACACCGGTGACCAAAAAACAATTACAGCATTTGATCGCCAACGATCCGCGGGTATGCCATATCCCGGTGGATGCGGAACTGCTGGTGGATAAAAAGAATGCCGCGGAAATTGAAGTACAGCGGGTGGTGCAGCATGCCCGTCAGTGCATTCCGCAGCAGCAAAACGCCTTATTCGTTTTTGAGTCGGCGTTGACCGGGCGGCTTCTGGATCTCCAGGAAGAGGAGCAGCGTTTCGGGCTCTCTCACGGCCAGGCGGCGGAGAACATCAACCAGGGACTGGGCAGCATCGTGCGTGAAGTGCTCAACTGCGCCGGTGGGGAAATAAAAGGGCTTTATATGACCGGCGGCGACACAATGGTCAACGTCCTGAAAGAGCTTGGCGCAACCGGTATTGAAATGATTGACTACGTGATCCCGCAAACCGATATGGTGCGGATTATCGGTGGTGATTATGCCGGGTTAATTTGTGTTGGCAAGGGCGGGTTAACCGGTCCGGAAGATATTATTAGTACCATTGTCGAACGGATTTATAAAGAAGCACAAAATTAATATTACAAGACGGCGTGATTGTAGTCCGGGTGGTATTGCGTCGTTTTCTCTCTGTACCCTAAATAATTTAAGTTGCCAGGCGTAATCGTAGTTTTCGTCGATGTAA
>CABUCP010000542.1 GCA_902490055.1 uncultured Klebsiella sp.
CAATATCCCTGTCGAACACGATATCTATGACCAGGTGATGCTGCCAGGCGACGTCTGTGACATCATGGATAAAGAAAACGTCAGCCTGCAGGCCGCCTGGCGCATCCTGCGCGGGCTTTCTCAACAGGAAGTGGCTGCGAAACTCGGCATCAGCCAGTCCGCGGTTTCACAGCTTGAATCCGTCGACTCCCGTCCGCAAAAACGCACCCGCGAAAAGCTGGCCGCGATTTATGGCTGTACCCAGGAGCAAATCAGCCTCTATTTACCCAAAGAGGGCTAACAGCACTTCGCCCCGCCTTTGCCGCCGTAGCGCGCGTCCTGGCGTTCGCGGAAGAATTCTTCATAGGTCATCGGCGTCTGGTCCGGATGCGTGATCCGTATATGCTCGACGTAGTTGTCGTAATCCGGCACGCCGATCATCATCTTCGCCGCCTGGCCTAAATATTTTCCCGCTTTTGACAGAGTGTCGAACATTATTTATCTCTCACTGAAAATGCAGGCCGGGTAAACGCAAACGCCCCCCGGCCTGGCGGTTAGTGCGCGCGCTTCGCCTGGGTCGTTAAGGCCTGCGCATCGGCTGGCATCGCTTCATACGGCGTCTCTTTCGCCGTTGGTTTGTCCTCTTTCAACGCCGCCAGCGCGGTTTTAATCGAGAAGAACGCCAGTACCACCACCACCACCATAAAGAAGATGGTTAGCCCGGCATCAAGGCGGTTGTTAAACACCAGCTGCGCCAGCTGCGATTCCGTATACTGCGACGGAATATTACCGCTATCAATCATCGCCTGGAATTTATTGGCGATGGCGAGGAAACCGACTTTGGTGTCCGGGCTGAACGACTTCTGCCAGCCCGCGGTTAAAGTACAAATCAACAGCCAGGCCGTCGGCAGTAAAGCCACCCATGCATAGCGCTGGCGTTTCATCTTAAACAGCACCACCGCGCACAGCATCAGCGCCATCCCTGCCAGCATCTGGTTGGCGATACCGAACAGCGGCCACAGGGTGTTAATCCCGCCCAGCGGGTCAACCACGCCCTGGTGCAGGAAGTAACCCCAGGCCAGTACGCACAGCGCGGTCGCCAGCAGGTTGGCGGGTAGCGAGCTGGTTTGCTTGAGCCCCGGGCTGATGACCCCCAGCAGATCCTGCAGCATAAAGCGCGCCGCGCGGGTTCCGGCATCGACCGCCGTCAGGATAAACAGCGCCTCGAACAGAATGGCGAAGTGGTACCAGAAGGAGACATCCATCAGCCCGCCCAGCGAACCGTGCAGGATATAGGCCATCCCCACCGCCAGCGTCGGCGCGCCGCCGGCGCGTGAAATAATCGACTGCTCGCCGACCTCATTGGCTATTTGATGCAGCGTATCCGGAGTGATACTAAAGCCCCAGCCGCTCACCACCTGCGCCGCCGAGGCGACCACATCGGTGGTTCCCGCCGGCGCCAGTACCGCCATCGGGCTGTTCATCGCAAAGTACACGCCCGGATCGATGATACAGGCCGCCACCAGCGCCATAATGGCGACAAAAGATTCCATCAGCATACCGCCGTAGCCGATAAAACAGGCCTGGCCTTCGTTGGCCAACATTTTCGGCGTGGTGCCGGAGGAGATCAGCGCGTGGAAGCCGGAAACCGCGCCGCAGGCAATGGTAATAAACAGGAACGGGAACAGGTTGCCGGTCCATACCGGACCGGTACCGTCGACGAATTTAGTCAGCGCCGGCATGGTCAGAGTTGGGCGCATAATCAGAATACCGATGGCGAGGCCAACAATGGTACCGATTTTCAGGAACGTAGAGAGGTAATCGCGCGGCGCCAGCAGCAGCCAGACCGGCAGTACTGCGGCCACAAAACCGTAACCGACCAGAATCCAGGTCAGCTGTACGCCGGTGTAGTCAAACCACGGCGCCCAGGTCGGGCTTTCCGCCACCCAACCGCCGGAAATAATCGCAAATACCAGCATCACCAGGCCAATGACCGACACCTCGCCGATCCGCCCCGGGCGCAGGTAGCGAATGTAGATACCCATAAAAATCGCCAGCGGAATAGTAAAGGCGACGGTATAGGTACCCCACGGGCTATGGGTCAACGCTTTCACCACGATCATCGCCAGCACCGCGAGGATGATCACCATGATCATAAAGCAGGCCACCAGCGCCAGAACGCCAGCGGTCGGCCCCATCTCCTCTTTCACCAGCTCGCCAAGCGAACGGCCATCGCGACGGGTCGATACGAACAGCACCATAAAGTCCTGCACCGCGCCGGCCAGCACTACGCCGGCGAGGATCCAGATCATCCCCGGCAGATAGCCCATCTGCGCGGCAAGCACCGGGCCGACCAGCGGCCCTGCCCCGGCAATCGCGGCAAAATGGTGACCGAATAGCACTTTTTTGTCAGTCGGAACATAGTCGAGGCCGTCGTTATGACGTACCGCCGGCGTCATCCGCGTCGGGTCAACGCCGAGCACGGTTTTCGCGATATACAGGCCATAGAAACGATATGCGATCAGATAAACGCAGACCGCCGCAACGACAATCCACAGCGCGTTTATCTGCTCACCCCGGTTTAATGCGATATAGCCGAGGGCAAAGGCTCCGATCACGGAGAGCAGTGTCCAGATAAGATATTTCCCTGAATTATTCATTGTTGTGGTCCACCGGTAGGGTAATCAGGATGTTACAGTTTGTTTCTAGATCACAACGCAAAATTTAACAACTTAGAAACAGCGCAGATGCCATGCTGCGGCGGAGATTTGTCTCACATTGCTAGCGAGATCACTTTAGGAAGGAAAATAAATGAAAG
>CABUCP010000543.1 GCA_902490055.1 uncultured Klebsiella sp.
AGCCTTGCGGATTGCACACTTAGTGCGCTTGATCCCAATTTTCGCCGCTTCCCACTTCAACCAATAACGGTACTGCCAGAGTGGTGCTGTTTTCCATCAGTTCATGCACCTTCTTCGATACCGCATCAAGATCGTCTTTGTGTACTTCAAAGACCAATTCATCGTGTACCTGCATGATCATCCGCACGCGCGGTTTTTCGCTCAGCAACCAGTCATCAACGGCGATCATCGCCCGTTTAATGATATCGGCTGCGGTGCCCTGCATCGGGGCGTTGATTGCCGCACGTTCCGCACCAGCACGACGGGCGCCATTGCTGGATTTGATATCCGGCAGATACAGACGACGACCATCCAGGGTTTCGACATAGCCCTGCTCTTTCGCCTGCGCGCGGGTACGTTCCATGTAGTCCAGCACGCCGGGATAACGCTCGAAATAGAGATCCATATACTTCTGCGCTTCTTTACGCGGGATATTCAGCTGGCGAGCCAGGCCAAATGCGCTCATGCCGTAAATCAAGCCGAAGTTAATCGCCTTCGCGCTGCGGCGCTGCTCGTTGCTGACGCTATCCAGCGGCAAGCCAAATACCTCCGCCGCGGTGGCGCGGTGAATATCCTTACCTTCAGCGAAAGCCTTCAGCAACCCTTCATCGCGCGACAGGTGCGCCATAATACGCAACTCAATCTGCGAGTAGTCGGCAGAGACAATCAGGTAGTCCTGCGGCGCGATAAACGCCTGGCGGATACGGCGACCTTCGTCATTGCGTACCGGGATATTCTGCAGGTTTGGATCGGTCGAGGAGAGACGCCCGGTCGCCGTCACCGCCTGGTGGTACGAAGTATGAACGCGACCGGTTTTCGGGTTGATCATCAGCGGCAGCTTGTCGGTATAGGTCGATTTCAGCTTCGCCAGCCCGCGATACTCCAGAATGACTTTCGGCAGCGGATAATCCAGCGCCAGCTCTTCCAGTACCTCTTCGGAAGTCGACGGCGCGCCGCCCGGCGTTTTCTTCAGCGGTTTGATCCCCTGCTTTTCAAACAGGATGGTTTGCAACTGTTTGGTAGAAGAGAGGTTGAACTCCTCACCAGCAATCTCATGGGCGCGTTTTTCCAGCTCAACCAGACGTTTAGCAATTTCCTGCGAATGCGCATGCAGCACCGCTGGATCGATTTTCACGCCGTTACGCTCTACGCGCGACAGCACCGGCACCAGCGGCATCTCGATATTTTTAAAGATGCTCAGCGGGCCCTCATGCTGCTGGAGCTGCGGCCACATTTTCAGGTGCAGCTGCAGGGTGACGTCGGCATCTTCCGCAGCGTAACGCCCCGCTTCTTCCAGCGCAATCTGGTTAAAGGTGAGCTGATTTTTGCCCTTACCGGCAATCTCTTCAAAGGTGATGGTTTTATGCTTCAGCCAGCGATCGGACAGGCTATCCATATCATGGCGGCCCGCGACGCTGTCGAGGGTGTAGGACTCAAGCATGGTGTCAAAGGCAATACCGCGTAGCTCAACGCCGTAGTTAGCCAGGATACCGCGATCGTACTTCAGGTTCTGCCCGACCTTCAAAAGTTTGTCATCTTCGAGCAGCGGTTTGAGCAGCTCCAGCACGCGTTCGCGCGGAATCTGGTCCGGCGCGTCAAGATAATCATGAGCCACCGGCACATAGGCAGCGACGCCCGGCTCAATAGCAAACGACAGACCGACCATATTGGCGGAAATGTTATCCAGGCTATCCGTTTCAGTATCAAAAGCAAACAGCGGCGCCTTCTGCAGTTTAGCAATCCACTCAACCAGCGTCGCTTCATCCAGGATCGTTACGTAATGCTCAGCAGAGAGCGTTACTGCCGTTTCCTCTACCTCCGCCGCTGGCGCTTCAGCCGGCTTCGGTGCAGTTTTGGCCCCTTTCGCCTGCATCCATTTGCCGGATTCGACATCGGTGATCCAGCGTTTGAATTCGTATTGCTTAAACAGCGTTAGCAACTCATCTGCCGCTGGTTGCGCAACCAGTAGCTCTTCACATCCAAGCTCCAGTTCAACATCGGTTTTGATCGTCGCCAGCTGATACGAGAGGTAGGCCACCTCTTTGTTCTGCTCAAGCTTAGCCGCCATCGTTTTCGCGCCGCGGAAAGTCAGACCGGCGATTTTTTCCGGCTCAGCGTAGAGCGTATCCAGCCCGCCCAATCCCTGTAGCAGCGCCTGCGCCGTTTTTTCTCCAACGCCCGGGACGCCAGGAATGTTGTCTGAAGAATCGCCCATCAGCGCGAGGAAATCGATAATCAACTCCGGCGGTACGCCGTATTTGTTCACCACCTCTTCCGGGCCGAGGATGGTATTGGTCATGGTGTTAATCAGGGTAATTCCCGGCGTCACCAACTGAGCCATATCTTTATCCCCGGTACTGATCAGCACCGGTCGCCCCGCTTTTTCCGCCTCACGGGCCAGAGTACCAATAACGTCGTCCGCTTCTACCCCCGGGACCGCCATTAGCGGCAGCCCCATGGCCTTCACCATTTTGTGCAACGGTTCGATCTGCGCGCGCAGATCGTCCGGCATCGGCGGACGATGAGATTTATAGTGCTCAAACAGTTCGTCACGGAAAGTTTTCCCTTTGGCATCAAAGACCACAACGGCATGCGTCGGTTGATACTGCAAGATCAGGCTGCGCAGCATGTTCAGCACGCCGTACATAGCGCCGGTAGGCTCTCCTGCGCTGTTGGTCAGCGGTGGGAATGCATGATACGCCCGGTATAAGTAGGAGGAGCCGTCAACGAGGATGAGAGGGTT
>CABUCP010000544.1 GCA_902490055.1 uncultured Klebsiella sp.
AGGGATACGTTCAATGGTTGCTTTGATTTTCATTGAATCGTGATTTCACATGATCAATGATAACGGCATGGTATCAGCGTGGTGCGCACAACCTGAGACTCCTGACTTTTCTCATCTGTTCGTAATGCAATGAACAGAAAGAGTTTTTTCAAACGCTATTGAAAGAATGAGTCGCATCCTTGCCGTTTCCGGCGGGATGGAGATGAGGATAAAGAATGAAAATCAAAGCAACCATTGAACGTATCCCTGGCGGCATGATGCTGGTGCCACTGCTGCTTGGCGCACTGCTTAATACCCTGGCGCCGGATACCGGCAATTACTTCGGCTCATTCACCAAAGGCATGATTGGCGGTACCGTGCCGATCCTGGCGGTGTGGTTTTTCTGTATCGGCGCGTCGATTGATTTACGCGCCACCGGTACCGTATTACGCAAGTCCGGCACGTTAGTCCTGACCAAAATTGCCGTCGCCTGGATTGTCGCTTTTATCGCTGCGATGGTCATTCCGGAAAACGGCATTCAGACCGGCTTCTTCGCCGGATTGTCGGTGCTGGCTATTGTCTCAGCGATGGATATGACCAACGGCGGCCTGTATGCCAGCCTGATGAACCAGTACGGCAGTAAAGAAGAGTCCGGCGCTTTTGTCCTGATGTCATTGGAATCCGGGCCGCTGATGACCATGGTTATCCTTGGTTCTGCCGGGCTGGCGTCGTTTGAACCTCACCACTTTATCGGCGCGGTGCTGCCGTTCCTGGTGGGTTTCGCATTGGGCAACCTTGACCACGACTTCCGCGCCTTCTTTAGTAAAGCCACCCCGGTATTGATTCCGTTCTTCGGGTTTGCGCTGGGTAATACCATCAACCTGAACGTGATTATGGATACCGGCCTGCTGGGGATCGTGCTTGGTGTGGCGGTCATCATCATTACCGGCATCCCGTTGATTATTGCCGATCGGGTTATCGGCGGCGGTAACGGTACGGCTGGCGTCGCGGCTTCTTCCGCAGCGGGCGCGGCGGTCGCCAACCCGGTGATCATCGCGCAGATTAATCCGGCCTTTGCACCGGTGGCCGCTTCGGCGACGGCGCTGGTAGCGGCAAGCGTCATCGTCACCGCGATTTTAGTGCCCATTATTACCGCCTTGTACGCCAGACGTTTTGGCAACGCGCAGGTGGTGATAGCGCCTGGCGCCAGCGTGGCGCCATCGGCGAATCACTAATCTATTCTCGCCCTCCGCAGGAGGGCTTTGTCATTCAAGAATTTGCCTGGAGGCTAACGTGGACGTAAGACAAAGTATCCACAGCGCGCATGCGAAAACCCTGGATACTCAGGGCCTGCGCAACGAATTTTTAGTTGAACAAGTATTTGTCGCCGATGAGTACACCATGGTGTACAGCCATATTGACCGCATTATCGTTGGCGGCGTCATGCCGGTGCAGCGCGGGGTGTCGGTGGGCGGCGAAGTTGGCAAACAGCTCGGCGTTAGCTATTTTCTCGAGCGCCGTGAATTAGGGGTGATTAATATTGGCGGCCCCGGCTGTATTACCGTTGACGGTCAATGCTACGAAATCGTCCACCGCGAGGCGCTGTACGTTGGCAAGGGTGCGAAAGAGGTGGTGTTTACCAGCGTCGACCACGCAAAACCGGCGAAGTTTTACTATAACTGCGCCCCGGCGCATACCACTTATCCGACAAAAAAGGTGACGCCAGCCGATGTCGCGCCTGTCACTCTTGGCGATCCTCTCACCAGCAATCGTCGCACCATTAACAAATATTTCGTGCCGGATGTGCTGGAAACCTGCCAGTTGAGCATGGGATTGACCGAGCTGGAACCGGGCAATTTGTGGAATACCATGCCGTGTCATACCCATGAACGACGCATGGAAGTGTATTTCTATTTCAATATGGATGAGGATGCCTGCGTCTTCCATATGATGGGGCAGCCACAGGAGACTCGCCACATCGTGATGCATAACGAGCAGGCGGTCATTTCACCAAGCTGGTCGATTCATTCCGGCGTTGGTACCCGCGCTTATACCTTCATTTGGGGTATGGTCGGCGAGAACCAGGTCTTCGACGATATGGACCACGTCGCGGTAAGCGATATACGTTAATATCCAACGACAAACAAATCCGATAGTTCGGGTTTGTTTGTCGTATATTCAAAATGCTGAATCTTGTGTCTGCATATCGATGGTTACATCAGGCATGCGCCAGCAGCGGGAACATCAATTTATTGTCGTGGAAGATGTTCCCTTTCGTCGAATAAATAAACAACATATCGTCGCCGTCTATTTTCTCGTACTCGCCCAGACGTGTTTCCTTTGGCGTAAAACCGAGCGCCGCCTGCTGGGATTGCGGCTGGGCGAGTTCATTGATAATTGTCGCCATAGATTGTCCGGCATCGCAAAAAATATCAAAGCAGATAAGTTCATGGGCGCTTTGCATGGCAATGGCGACGGCCTGGTTTTTCTCTGAGTAGTAGACGAAGTGCTTCATAAACGCCGAGCAGTAAAACATCAGCAGGCCAAAGTTATTCTCCACCCGCAACTGTGAGAAAGGGTTCGACTTCTGGTAATAGCGTTTAAGTAACGCAATGTCATGAGCGTTGTCCATATCCAGTTTACGGAAATCGCCGGGGGTGGGGGAAACTGGCGCCACATATTGATACTCGTCGGTCCGCGTAAAGCCAAATTTAGGATAGAAGTCGACGGTAGTGGAGTTGGCAAACAGGAAAAAGGCAAAAACAGCAAAAACAAAAAGAAGAGTCCGGCCGGGATG
>CABUCP010000545.1 GCA_902490055.1 uncultured Klebsiella sp.
AGGCGCCCTTATGAGCGCCCAATACTTTATTTAAACGGCCGCGCGGCGGCTGCGACGTAACATAATCGCCAACTGCCAGATATTAATCAAAACAATCAGCGCAGTGGCAATAAACACCCAGCGGAAACCGGCCATTGCCGAGACCGAAGCGCCAATCAGCGGCCCGGCGACGTTACCTAAATACATAAACGACTGGTTATAGCCGAAGATACGCCCGGTGACGTTATCACTGCAGTATTTCAACAGCAGGGTCTGTACCGCCGGCAGCATCGCGCCATCGGCGAAGCCCAGCAGGAAGCGTAGAACGCCGAGCTGCAGCGGCGAAGTGACGAACGACATCGCAAAGAACATCACCACCGCACAGCACAGCGTCGCCAGCAAAATACGTGAAGTCCCGATACGGTCGCCGAGTTTTCCCAGCCGCGGCGCGGAGATCAGCGCTGAAATGCCCGGTACGGCGGCAATCATCCCCGCCAGAAACGCGATGTTGTTGCTATCCGGCGCCATCGATTTGATAAATAGCGCCAGAATCGGGCCAATCGATCCGTTACACAGTTGGATAACCAGGGTGGTGAAAAACAGGCTAATCACCAGTCCTGGGTGCGTCAACGTGGCAAATACCGCTTTGCCGCTCAGGCGTTCGGCTTTGCTCATCTGCGGACGCGCGCCCTCTTTAATCAGAAACAACGTCACGAGGAAGCTGACCGTTAGCAATATCGCGGTAATGAAAAATACCGCCCGCAGGCCGACGTGATCCGCCAGAAAACCGCCGAGCAGCGGGCCGCCGATCACGCCGCTTATCTGCGCCGTCGAGAGCGTACTCAGCGCCCAGCCGCTGCGTTCGCGCGGCACCTGCGAGGCCACCAGCGCCATGGCGTTGGGAATATAGCCGGAAGTCAGCCCCATTACCGCACGCAGAATAAACAGTTGCCAAACGTTAGTGGCGAAGGCCTGCAGTAAAATCGCAATCGCCATGCCAAGGGAGGCGCGCAGCAGCATCAGTTTGCGGCCTTTGCGGTCCGCCAGGCTGCCCCACATCGGCGAAACAATCGCCGATACCAGGAACGTGACGCTGAAGGTCAACCCTGACCACATCGACAACGCTTCATGTGAGGTAACGCCCAGCTGCGAGACATACAGCGGCAAGAACGGGAGAATTTGGCTGATGGCGAGTCCGGTGAAAAAACAACCGAACCAAACAGAAATGAGATTAACCTTCCAGGATTCCATAACTACGCGTATTCATTAGTTTTTTGTTAATTATTATCTAGCTTAGCAATTTCCGCCCCGCGTTGTATGACCAGAGATGCGCTTGCCGCGAGTTTGGTGTTTTATCGCCCTTGCCGGGGGGAGGACGCGCATAATCAGGGATAACCGCAACCTCATCAGCGCGATGTGCTGGCGAAAAGCGCACGGCGCCAGATGCGCAGCATTTAACCCCCTGCTTTAAGGGGGAAAGATTCTGGCAGCCATCGCGCCAATTCGCATGCTATGTTATGGCCTTTGATGTAATCAGGATGGAAGTTGAAATGGCTAAAATGAGGGTTGGGATCGTTTTTGGCGGTAAGTCGGCAGAACATGAAGTGTCGCTGCAATCAGCCAAAAATATCGTCGAAGCAATTGATAAAACGCGCTTCGATGTCGTACTGCTGGGTATCGATAAACAGGGTCTTTGGCATATCAACGATGCCAGCAACTATCTGCTGAACCCGCAAGATCCGGCCCATATCGCGCTGCGCCCGTCGGACGTTACGCTGGCGCAAATCCCCGGGCGCGATGCCCAGCAGCTCATCAACGCCGAGAGCGGTCAGCCGCTGGCGGCCATTGATGTCATCTTCCCGATAGTCCACGGTACCCTTGGCGAGGACGGTTCCCTGCAGGGGATGCTGCGGATGGCGAATCTGCCGTTCGTCGGCTCAGACGTATTAGGCTCCGCCGCCTGCATGGATAAAGACGTCACCAAACGCCTGCTGCGCGACGCCGGGCTATCGATTGCGCCGTTCATCACCCTGACTCGCGCCAATCGCCAGCAGCATAGCTTTGCCGATGTCGAAGCGAAGCTGGGCCTGCCGCTGTTTGTGAAGCCCGCCAACCAGGGGTCTTCCGTCGGTGTCAGCAAAGTGAAGACCGAAGAAGAGTATCTGCAGGCCGTAGCGTTAGCCTTTGAGTTCGACCATAAAGTGGTGGTTGAACAAGGAATTAAGGGCCGTGAAATCGAGTGCGCGGTGCTGGGCAATGATTATCCTCAGGCCAGCACCTGCGGGGAGATCGTACTCAATAGCGAATTCTACGCCTACGATACCAAGTACATCGATGATAAAGGCGCGCAGGTGGTCGTTCCGGCAGCCATCGCCCCGGAGATCAACGACAAAATCCGCGATATCGCCGTCCACGCTTATCAAACGCTTGGCTGCAGCGGAATGGCCCGCGTTGACGTCTTCCTGACGGAAGATAACGAGGTGGTGATCAACGAAATCAACACGCTGCCTGGCTTTACCAACATCAGCATGTATCCGAAGCTGTGGCAGGCCAGCGGCCTGGATTACACCAGCTTGATTAGCCGCCTGATCGAGCTGGCGCTGGAACGCCACGCCGCCGACCGCGCGCTGAAAACCTCAATGAACTAGGTACCTGTCCCGGGTAGCGGCTAACGCCATACCCGGGCTATGGCCGGCATGTGATCGGTAGGCCCGCGCAAGCGTAGCGCCGCCGGGCAATAACCGCGGGTAAAGAGCCGCTTTTGCGCCGGATGGCGGCTAGCGCCTTATCCGG